>DASZFV010000393.1:0-8632 GCA_035939455.1 Polyangia bacterium | reverse complement strand
TGGGCTCGAGGCGGCTCCACTCGACGCCCAGGCGGTACATGTTGGCGCCGAGCTGCCCGAGCGCCGCGACGACGTCACGCCAGAGGCTCCCAGAGTCGGCGGCGCGCGCGGCGCTCGCGCCGCCGGCGACGTGGGGCGTCCCGTCGAGGTATCGGCCGGTCTCCCACGCCGTCCAGTCCGTGCGCGCTCCCCCCTCGATCTGGTACGCCGACGTCGCGACGCCCAGGAAGAAGCCGCGCGGCGCGCCCTCGAGCATGTGGTGCGCCGCGATCTCGCCGGGCGAGAACGCGAGCGGCGCGTCGCACGCCGCTCCCAGGGTCGCGAGCAGGACGACCGCGCCGCCGCCCGTGAGCCAGCGTCCGCGCTTGCCTGGATGTCGGGCCATGGACGCCTCGATGATACGCGCCAACTGGAACCTCGGGAGGGCTCGCGGTAAGACAACCCTCCATGGCGACCACCGCGTCCCCGAGCTCACCCGCGCCGCGGCGTCCGTCGATCATCCGGCGCTTCTGGGGCTTCATCATGTTCCTGCTGGCCTTCGGCGCGGCGGGGCTGGCCGCGTACACCTTCTTGCAGCTCCAGCAGGAACGGAACGAGCGCGCGTTGCTCGAGAAGAAGATCGCCGACTGGGACCCGAAGTTCGACGCGTTCAAGAACGCCGTGCGCGACATCGATCGCCACCTGTCATCGGTTGTCTTCCAGGAGATCGATCTGCCGGGCGCGGGCTGGCAGCCCATCGCGGGCGGGTTCTACGTGATCGATCTCGCGGTCACGCCGCACGGCAAGGGCGTCGACGTCCTCGGCAAGGTCATCAACCCGACCTCTGTGACCCACGAAGGCGCCCAGCTCTCCATCAAGATCGGCGCGCACAAGGCGACCTTCACGCTCCCGCGCGTACCGCCCGCCGTCGCGCAGCCCTTCGAGGTGACGCTGCCCGACGTGGCGCCCGCCGACGCGCGGCGCGCCTACTTCGCGCTCGACAGCTCGACGATCTCCTTCTCGAGCTCGACGACGCGCAAGGGCCCGGGCGCCGGCCCCGTCGACACCGACAAGCTGCTCAAATAGCGCGCCGCCGGCGCGGCTCAGCGCGCGACGGTGTACGCCGTCATGCTGACGATCGTGTCGACGTTGGCGTCGCGCGGGAGCACGGTCACGGGCTTATTGACGCCGAGGAGGATGGGGCCGATGGCGGTGGCGCCACCCAGCGCGGCGAGCACCTTGTAGGCGGCGTTACCGGCGGCCAGCGACGGGAAGACGAGCACGTTGGCCTCGTCGGTGAGACGCGAAAACGGGAACAGTTCGCGCATCTTCTCGGGCTCGACGGCGATGTCGGCCTGCACCTCGCCGTCGATCTCGAGATCGGGGCGGCGGCGGCGCACGATCTCCACGGCGGCCGCGACCTTGTGCGACTCCGGGTGCGGCGCGGAGCCGAAGTTCGAAAAAGAGATCATGGCGATGCGGGGCGTGATCTCGAAGGTGCGCACGGCGTCGGCGACCTGGATGGCGGTGTCCGCCAACGTCTCGGCGTCGGGATCGATGTTGACCGTCGCGTCGGCGAAGAACTTCACGTCGTTCTTGAGCAGCATCATGTACATGCCGCTGGCGCGCCGCACGTCGGGCCGCGTGCCCAGCACCTGGAGCGCCGGCCGGATCGTGTCGGGGTAGGGCGCCGTCAGGCCCGCGACGAGGCCGTCGGCGTCGCCCTGCCGCACCATCATCATGCCGAAGTAGATGCGGCGGTTGACGAGACGGCCGGCGTTGGCGTGCGTCACGCCCTTGCGGCATCGCAGCTCGAGGAAGTCGTGTGTGTAGGCGGCGTGCTTCGGCGAATCCGCCGGGTGAATGATTTCCACGCCCTCGAGATCGAGGTCGAGCTCGGCGGCGCGCTGCCGGATGCGCCGCTCCTGGCCGAGGAGGATGGGCCGCGCAATGCCCTCGTCGAGGACGATCTGACAAGCGCGCAGCACCTTGATGTTGTCACCCTCGGGGAAGACGATGCGCTTGGGGTCGTTTTTCGCGCGAGCGACGATGCGGCTCATGATCGTGTGCTGGGCGCCGCCGATGCGCCGCTGCAGGCGGTCACGGTATTCGTCGAGGTCGATCTGGAGGCGCGCCGCGCCCGATTCCATGGCGGCCTTGGCGACGGCGGGCGCGCACCACCACAGGACGCGGGTGTCGAAGGCCTTCGGGATGACGTAGTCGGGGCCGAACCGGAACGACTGCTCGCCGTAGGCCTCGCTCACGCTGTCGGGCACGGGTTCGTGCGCGAGCGCCGCCAGCGAACGCGCCACCGCCACCTTCATGGCCTCGTTGATCTCCTTGGCGCGCACGTCGAGCGCGCCGCGGAAGACGGACGGAAAGCCCAGCACGTTGTTCACCTGGTTCGGGAAGTCGGAGCGGCCCGTCGCGACGATGGCGTCGGGCCGCGCCGCCTTGGCGTCGGGGTAGCTGATCTCGGGATCGGGGTTGGCGAGCGCGAAGACCATCGGGCTCTTCGCCATCGTCTTGAGCATCTGGCCGGTGCACAGGCCAGCCTTCGAGAGCCCCAGGAAAACGTCGGCGCCGCGGAGGGCGTCCGCGCGCGTCCGCGCGCCGTCGTCGGGGCGCGCGAATTTGGCCTTGTAGATGTTCATCCCTTCCTTGCGGCCCGCGTAGATGACACCCACCGAGTCGACCATCGTGATGTTGCCCACGGGCACGCCCAACGAGACGTAGAAGTCAGCGCAGGCGATCGCCGAGGCGCCCGCGCCCGACACGACGACCTTGAGGTCGGCGAGCCGCTTGCCGCAGAGCTCCGCGCCGTTGAGCAGCGCCGCACCCGAGATGATCGCCGTCCCGTGCTGGTCGTCGTGGAAGACGGGGATGTTCATGCGCTTCTTGAGGCCGGCCTCGATCTCAAAGCACTCGGGCGCCTTGAGATCCTCGAGGTTGATGCCGCCGAAGGTGGGCTCGAGCGCCGCGATGGCGTCGATGAAGGTGTTGGAGTCGCGCGCGTCTACCTCGAGATCGAACACGTCGATGTCGGCGAACTTCTTGAACAGGCAAGCCTTGCCCTCCATGACGGGCTTGCCCGCGAGCGGGCCGATGTTGCCGAGGCCGAGGACCGCGGTGCCATTCGTGACGACGGCCACCAGGTTGCCGCGAGCCGTGTACTCCCAGGCCATCTCCGGGTTCTCGGCGATCGCCAGGCACGGCTCGGCCACGCCCGGCGAGTACGCGAGCGAGAGATCGCGCTGCGTGACGAGCGGCTTCGTGGGGACGACCTCGAGCTTCCCGGGGCGCCCCGCGCGGTGGTACTCGAGCGCGTCGTTCTTGCGGACCATGCGCCGATGGTACCAGGCCCGCGCGCCCGCGCGGGCTCCCTCCTCAACTCAATCCGCGCAGACGATGACCGTGCCGCAGGAGTCCTCTCCTGCGACGACGATGCCGCCCGAGGGTGACCAGGCGACCGACACGGGCGTGAACGTGGGCACCTTGGACACGCGGTTCTTGCGCGTCGCCGCGTCCCAGATGCCGAGCTTCCATTCGTTCATCGGATCGCCCGCCGAGATCGCCAGGTATTTCCCGTCGGGCGAGAACTTGACCGCCTTGATGCTCTCGGACGCGCCTGCCGTGTCGGGCACCGTGATCGGCGTCCCCGACGGCGCGCCGTTCGCGGGCGGGGGAATGTTCCAGAAGCCGACGACGCCGTCGATGCCGCCGGCGACCAGGGTCTTGCCGTCGGGCGAGAAAGACATGCCGTAGACGCCCAACATGTCGGCCGAGACGGTGATGATCGTGGGCGTCGTCTGGCCCGGTACGACGTTCGCGATGTTGCCCTTTCCATCGTCGAAGCCGACGGCCAGCCACTGCTCGCTGGCCGTCATGACGGGCGACAGCGCGAGCGTGTAGCCGGTGGAACCGGTCTGGATCGACGACGCCGCCGCGGGGCCGGCGCCGGTGTCGTGGCGGGTCAAGACACCGCTGTAGTCGACGGCCCAGAGGTGCTCGCTGTCGGCCGTGAACGCCAAGGCCTCGATGTCGTCACCGTGGCCGGCGAGGTTCGTGATGCGCTCGAACGTCGTCGCGTCGAGCAGCTGGAGCTGGCCCGAGTTGGATCCGACCGCGAGCAGCTTGCCGTCGGGGGAGAAGGCGACGTACCCCTGACCGGCGGACTGCACGACGTGCCCCTCGGGCGAGGGCACGTTCCCGCTCATCTTCCAGATCTTGACGCGGCCGTCGTCGCCGGCCGTGGTCAGCAGACTCCCGTTCGATGAGAAGACGACGTCCCAAACGTGGACGGTGGAGCCTCCGCACGCGGCCGCCTCGATGTGGCTGTACTCGGTGCACTTCGCGAGACTCGGCGGCGAGACGATCTGGATCGCGCCCCCGGCTCCGGTCACGCCCGCGGCGCCCGACATGCCCGCTGCGCCCGTCCCGCCGGCGGCGCCGGCGGCGCCCGAGATGCCCGCGGCGCCCGAGATGCCCGCGGCGCCCGAAATACCCGCGGCGCCCGCCACGCCTGCGGCGCCCGCCATGCCGGCGACGCCCGTCATCCCGGCCGTCCCCGAAGTGCCTGCGGCGCCATTCGCACCCCCGGCCCCCGTCGGGCTCGCGCAATCCTTCGCGGGCTTGAGCCCGATCGAGGCGTTCACTGTCACCCCCGCCGCGTCGATCGTCGCCTGGCCAGTCCCGCGGACGCACGTCGCCGCCGCCGCGTTGGTGGCCGCCCCATGGAGCACGACCGTTCCCGTGACGTCCGATGACACGTAGACGCCGAAGACGACGGGTTGGCTCGAAAGGCCGCTCGTGAGCGTGAACACCTTGGCGCCGTCCTTCGCTGCCTCGATCGTCAGGCTCTGCAGCGTCGGATCGGCCGGCGTCGCCGTGACGGAGACGAGGATGAGCGACTCTTTCTTGCCGCAGCTCTGCCCGCCCAGGGCCGCCAGGGCGAGGACGGCGATGCCGAGCTTCCTTCGATCTCCATTCATCGCGAGCGTCGTCATTCGCACACCACTCCCGTGGGGCAGGACGGCCTGGTCGTCCCCCCCGTCGCGATCGCGACGCCGACGACGGCGCCCGCGGCGACGACGCCCACGATCCCCCACAACCACCACCGCGTGTAGAAGGGGTGGTCCGCCGCGTCTCGCGGGGGCGGCGCCGTTCGCGCGAGCGTGACCACGGGCTGATGGCTTGTCGGTGGCGGCGCCGCGGGCGGCGCTCTCGGCGGAGGCGTCACCGGCGCGATGGGGGCGGGCGCCGCCGTGTGCTCTTGCTCGACGTGCAGGGCCTCCATCTCCGCGATGTAACCCTCGATCTCGGCGCGCTCATCGGGCGAGATCTTGTCCTTGCCGGACTTCGTCTTCGCGAGGTAATCCTGGAACGCGTCGATGGCCTGCTGCGGCTCGCGCATCTTCTGGCGACAGCGCCCGATGTTGCGCAGGTAGGCCGGGTGTAACGTCTCGGCGTAGAGCTTCGCGAAGGCCTCCAGCGCTTCGTCGTAGCGGCCCGCGGCGAACGACTCGCGCGCCTTCATTTCGAGCTCGTTGCGGTGGTGCTCGGCGTACGCCGGACGCGTCATGGCCACCGCCGACATCGTCGCCCAGAGAAGGACGATGCCCGCGACGCCTGTCCGCCCCGTTCTCTTCAGCAAGTCCGACATGCGACCAAGACCAGTAGAGCCTCTGGCGAAGCACGAGTCAAAGCCACCGCGGCGATGTGACGCACCTGCCGAAGCGGCCGTCCTCGACCTGCCGCACGCCGGCCTTTCTCGATCAATCTGCGCAGATGATTATCTTGCCGCAGGCGACTTCGCCCGCCGCGATGATCTTGCCATCCGGGGAAAAAGCGACGGAGAGCGGGTAATACGTGGGCACCTTCGTGCCACGCGCTCCTCGGCTGGTCGCGTCCCAGATGCCGACGTCTCCGCCGTCGAAGTTCGTGCCGACCGCCTGCGCGAAGAAGCGGCCGTCGGGCGAGAACGTCATCCCGTTCGACCCGAGGGGGTTGCCGTTCGCGTCCATCGACGTAATAGCTGTCCCCACGGGCCTCGGCGAGGGGGGAGGCGGCACGGTCCAGAAGCTCGTGATGCCGTCCTCGCCGCCGGCGGCGAAGGTCTTGCCGTCGGGCGAGAACGTGCCCGCGAGCGTCGCGTTCGCGAGATCCGCGCCCGCGTCGCTCGTGATCGTGAGCGCCATCGTGGGCGTCACTGTGGCGCTCGCGAAGTTCAAGAGGTCGGCGAAGCCGTTGCTGTAGCCGACGCCCACCCACAACGCCGTGGACGTCTGCACGGGCGAGACCGTCAGCGCATAGGCGCCGACCGGGAGCTTGACCGTCTTCGTGGGGGCGTCAGTGCCGACGTTGTGCACGGTCAGGATGCCGTCGGTGTCGGCCGCGAAGAGCTGCTTGCCGTCGGGCGAGAACCCGACGCCTTCGACGTGGCCCGTTTGTCCCGTGGGAGAGCTCACGACCGCCCAGGTCGTCGGGTTGTGGACGGTGAGCTGGCCATTGCCGGAGCCGATCGCGAAGAGCTTGCCGTCCGCGGAGAAGGCCATGTAACCCTGACCGGAGGTCGACAGTACGTGCCCCTCGGCTGTCGGCACGGCTCCGTTCATCGTCCACACCTTGACGCGGCTGTCTTCACCCGCGCTGAGCAGGAGCTTGCCGTCGGGCGAGAAGGCCACCGACGACACGCGCCAGTCGTTGGGGTCCCCCTCCTTGCACGGGGGATCCACGATGTGATCGTATTCCGTGCACTTCGTGAGCGACGGCGGATCGACGAGCACGGGTGGTGCGTCGGTGCCGCCGTCTTGGCCGGCCGTGCCCATCATCGTGCCCGCTGTGCCTTGCGTTCCGGCGGCGCCGCCGTCTTGGCCGGCCGTGCCCATGGTGCCCGCCGTGCCTTGCGCGCCCGCGGAGCCCTGAGTCCCGGCGGCACCTTGCGCACCGGCCGTGCCGATGCTGCCCGCGCTGCCCTGCGCGCCGGACGTGCCCGCGCTCCCCATGCCGGACGAGCCGGCGGCTCCGGTCGGCGCCGGGCAGCTCTGGGAGGGCGTGAGCTCGATCGGCACCGCCTCGGTCGTGACGCCCGCCGACGCGATCGACACGTGCGCCGAGCCCTGATAGCACTCCGCGGAGGAACCGGCGCTGGCCGCCGCCACGACGAGGACGTCGCCCGTCACGCTCGACGGGACGTAGACGCCCACGACGAGCGGCGTGCCGGAGAGCCCGCTCACGTGCGTGAACGTCTTCGGCGCCACGCTCCCGACCGTGAGGACGAGCGTCGTGAGGTTCGCGTCCGCGGGGCTCGCCGTGAGCGAGACGAGGACGAGGGACTTCTTGTCGCCGCAGCCCTGCACGCACAGCGTCGCCAGCGCAAGGGCCGCGAAGACGCCGGCGCCGCCGCGCCCGAACGGTCCGCGGACGAGCGCGCGGTTCACGCGGGCGGCGCTCACTGGCAACCTCCGGGCGCCGTGCACGGCGGCTGGGACGTCCCGCTCGAGAGCGCGAGAGCCGTCGCGACCCCACCGAGCGCGACGACGCCCACGGCGGTCCAGAACCACCAGCGCGTGTAAAACGGGTGGCTCTCCTCGGGCGGCGGCGGCGCCTGCGCCGCTGCCAGCGTCGCGGCCGGCGGACTTTCGACGGCGGCGGGCGGGGGAACCGCGGGAGGCGGCGCGGGCGAGACGGGCGCCGTCGCGAGTGGTGTCACGGGGGGCGGCGCCGCGGCGTGCGCATCCTGATCTGGCAGGGCCCGCATCTCTTTGATGTAGCCTTCGATCTCCGCGCGCTCGTCGGCCGAGATCTTGTCTCTGCCCGACCTCGTCTTCGCCAGGTAATCCTGGAACGCGTCGATGGCCTTCTGCGGCTCGCGCATCTTCTGGTGACAGCGCCCGATGTTGCGCAGGTAGACCGGATGCAGCGTCTCGGCGTAGAGCTTCGCGAAGGTCTGCAGCGCCTCGTCGTAGCGGCCGGCGGCGAACGACTCGCGTGCCTTCATTTCGAGCTCGTTGACCTGATGGTCGGCGGCGCGCGCCGGATGTGCCGCCGCGAGCGTCACCAGCAACGTCCACAGAAAGGTGGCACGCACGGCGCCACTGACGCCCTTCTTCGTTAAGCACGACATTTAGGTCAAAAACAGTAAGGCCTGGGTGGGGGGCGAGTCAAAGTCCGCCGTTGTACACTGCGGCGCCTATGCCTTCGCCTCGAGACGACGTGTCGTCAGATGTGTCTTCTGACGAGTCTTCGCGCCTCGGTGACGTCGACATCCACCTCTTCGCGGAGGGGACGCACGGCCGGATTTACCAAAAGCTCGGCGCGCACGTCGGGAGCGAGGGCGGAAAGGCGGGCACCCGCTTCGCCGTGTGGGCGCCCAACGCCGCGCGTGTCGCCGTCATCGGCGACTTCGAAGACTGGGGCCAGGCGCCCGTCGCGCTCGCGCTGCGTCCGGGCACGGGCATCTGGGAGGGCTTCCTGCCCGGCGTCCTCGAGGGGGCGCACTACAAATACCGCATCACGGCGCGGACCGGCGGGTACCGCGTCGACAAGGCGGACCCCTATGGTTTCCGCTGCGAGCTGCCGCCCGCGACGGCCTCGATCGTGTGCAGGCTCGATCGTCACGCCTGGCAGGACGCCGCCTGGATGGAGGCGCGGC
>DASZFV010000392.1:0-7440 GCA_035939455.1 Polyangia bacterium | reverse complement strand
ATCATGCGATAGACGAGGCTGAAGACCTTGTCGCCGTAGAGGCGCACGATCTCGTTGAAGGCTTGCTCGTCACGCTCCTTGAGACGTCCGACGAGCAGCCGCTCGGCGACGCTCATGACGTACGGGCCCCGCCGCGCGCGGAGCCGGGCCAGGCGCAGCGTGGCCTCCACACTGACTTGGACATCCGGCGCGTCCCGAGGTTCCCGCGCATCAGGGCGATTGCGCCGACGCGACGGCCCCCGGCACGAAGAGGCGCAGGCTGAGGCCCAGAAAGATGTTACGGCTGGTCCCGGTTTGGTACGGAAAGAGATCGCCCCTGATTCCGAAGTCGACGGCCGCCACCTCGGAGACGACCGAGACGCCCGCGGCCAGGTATCCGGCGCCCGCGACCGGGTCGGTGCCGCCGCCCGCCCGCAGCGCAATGCGCTGCGCGATCGAGGCCTCGAGCCCGGCCCGGAGGCCCGTGCCACGGCGGCCCGTGAAATCATCGCGCGTGAAGCTCGTAACGCCATCCGCCGCGAGCACGAGGTTGGGGATGGGCAGGTACGCCGCGCCATAGGTGAACATCTTCGGCGCCTGACCGCTGTGCCGGTCGACGAGGTTCACGCCGACGACCCCAAGCGAAAGGCTCGACGCCGGCCGCACCGTGGCGCCGACGTCGCACGTCAGGCCGTCGGAGGTCGGGGCGGTCCCGGCCGCCGCTCGCGTGGGGTTGTCGTCGGCGCCCTCGAGGCGGAACCATTTCAGAGTCCCGCCGATGGCGACCGAATCGCCGATCGGGAGCGAGAGCGCCGCGCCGACCTCGTGCCCGTGGCCGGCCAGGCCCGCGGGCTTGTCGAGGTGATAGGTGTAATAGAGCCCGCCCGCGAGGTTCGATCCCGAGGTCGAATCGACGACCGAGCCGTGGAAGAACTGCTCCGAGACGCGCGTCCCGTAGGCGTACGCCGCCTCGACGTTGTAGGCCTTCGCGAGCGACATCCCCGACGGGTTGAGGAGCACCGCCGAATCGGCGAGCGCCCAGGCCCGCGTGGCGCCCCCCATCGCGAACGCGCGCGTCCCCTCGAAATCCTCGAACGCCTGGACGGGCCGAGTCACGGCGAACGCGATGAGCAAGACGATCGCGGCCACGCGCATTCGGCGATTCTAGGGGCTCGTCAGAGCGAGTCCAGGAAATCGGGAGGCGCAGCTTCGCTGCGGAGCCGGCTCACCTTGCGCGCGATCCAAGGGGCCCGCGGGGGAGTCGAAGACTGCCCCGCGAGCGCTCAGCGCCAGCTACGCTCGGCCAGGCTCGCGTAACCCTCCCATCCCACGACGACGTGATCGAGGACGGGGATGCCCACGAGCTTGCCCACCTCGCGCAAGCGCGCCGTGAGCTCGAGGTCCTGCCCCGACGGCGTCGGATCGCCCGAGGGATGATTGTGGCAGAAGATCACCGCCGCCGCCGCGCAACGGATGAGCGGACGGAAGACGTCGCGCGGATGCACCTCGACGCCCGTGAGCGAGCCGCGCGCGAGGCAGAACTCGGCCTCGATGCGGTGGCGCACGTCGAGCGCGACGGCCCAGAATTCTTCGATGCGCAGGGGCGCGAGGCGGGCGCGAAAGTAAGTCCACACCTCGGACGCGCCGGCCAGTCGCTGGCCACGCGGCGGCCGCGCCGCGGCCACGCGGCGGCCCAGCTCGAGCGCCGCGCGCACCACAGCGGCGCGAACGGGACCGACGCCGGCGTGCACGCGCAGGTCGAGATCCGCCGCGAGCCCGAGGCCCGCGAGCCCGCCGGAGGCACGCAGGACGGCGTCCGCGACCTCCATCACGCACGCGCCGCGCGTGCCCGACCCTAAGACGACGGCGAGGAGCTCGCCGTCCGAGAGGTGCTCGGCACCGAGCGCGGCGAGGCGCTCCCTGGGCCGGGCGTCCGGGGAGAGGGTCGTGATCACGCTCATGCCGCTCCTCGTCGCAACGCGCGTGCCATGAGAGAGGGGCTCCTGAAACCGGAGGGGCGCCGGTCCCGGGAAACCACTCCGCCGAACCTGCTAAAACAGATATTCGCGGAGCGTCAGAAACTTGCATTGGCATCTTCTGGGGGCCGTGCTAGCTTTCATTTCGACGCTCGTGCTTCGCGGAATTCGTTCCGCACCGGCGTATCGGGGTTGAGGCTGGGTCGAGGTTTCCCGGCTGATCCCAACACGAAAATTGACGGTTTGTAGTGACAGGGTGCATCAGGGTTTGGCGGGTAGGCGCGCACAACGCTGGCCCCCCGTCTGTCCTTTGACAGGAGTTCAGCCTGAGTTCCGAAGACGATTCCCGGGCCGGCGCGACATCGGTCGCCGCCGACGCTGCCGATAGCAATTCTCCACCTTCATCGGAGCCGCAATCGACGACCGAGTCGGCGGGGGCTTCGTCGCCGATTCGCGGGCGCCGATTGCGCGTCACCGGTGACGACGGCGTCCCGACGATCATCATTCGTAGAGACGGAACCGGTCCGTTCGCGCTCGGGGAGGACGCGCCGACGGTGCCGTCGATCTCGACGACGGCACCGATGGCGCCGTCGATCGCTGCGGCGGCCCCCGTCATCACGCCCGACGCGCCGCCGCCGCCGCCCTCACCCGCGCTCACGCGCGCCCTCGAGAAAATGCGCGAGGTCTTTCGGCTGCGCGAGCTGCGCCCGGGCCAGGCCGAAATCATCGAGGCGGTGCTGGCGGGGCGCGACACGCTGGCCGTCATGCCAACGGGCAGCGGCAAGTCACTGACGTACCAGCTGCCCGCGCTCGTGCTCGACGGGCCCACGATCGTCGTCTCGCCGCTGCTCGCGCTCATCGAGGACCAGTTCACGAAGCTCAAGGCGGCGGGCGTCGCCGTCGTGCGCATCGACTCGACGCGCACGGCGAAAGAACGCGCCGCCGACCTCGCAGAGGTTCGCGAGGGCAAGATCAAGCTCGTCATGATCACGCCCGAGTCGATAACCTCCGCGAGTGTCCAGGAGGGCCTCGAGGGTGTGAAGTTCTCGCTCTTCTGCGTCGACGAGGCGCACTGCGTGTCGCAGTGGGGCCACGACTTCCGCCCGTCGTACCTCGGCCTGCGCCGTGCCGCGGAGGTGCTGGGGCGGCCGCCGATCCTGGGCCTCACGGCGACGGCCACGCCGGCGATCGCCGACGACGTGCTCGTGCAGCTCGGCATGAAGGACGCGAAGGTCTGCCGCGTCTCCTTCCACAGGCCCAATCTCGCGTTCGACGTGCGAAAGATCGCGGGCGAGGCCGACAAGCTCCGCCAGCTCGGCGACTTGATCCTGCGCCTACGGCGGCCCGGCATCGTGTACTGCGCCACCGTGCGCGCCGTCGACGACCTCTACGTGGCGCTCCGTCACGGGAAGATCCCCGTCGAGCGCTACAACGGCAAGATGTCCCAGGACGAGCGCGAAAAGTCGCAAGCGTCCTTCATGCAGGCGGGCCGCAAGGTCGTCATGATCGCGACCAACGCGTTCGGCCTCGGCATCGACAAGCCCGACATCCGCTACATCATCCACTACCAGATGCCGGGCTCGCCCGAGTCGTACGTGCAGGAGGCCGGCCGCGCGGGCCGCGACGGCAAGCCGGCGCGCTGCGTGCTGCTCTTCCAGCCCGAGGACATCGACATCCAGGAGCACTTCCTCAAGGAAGCGCATCCCACGAAGGCGCAGGCGCGCATGGTCGCCGAGGGGCTGTACGCGTGGAGCGACGAGGGCAAGGAAGTATCCGTGCGCGATCTCGCGATGTCGCTCGCGCTGCCGGAGCGCCGCGTGCGCGTCGTCCTCTCGGTGCTCGAGGCCATGGGCGTCGCGAAGGAGGTCAAGGCGGCGCGCTGGGAGGGCGTCGAGCCCAAGCCCACGCGCGAGCAGATCGACAAGGCGGCGTCCGTCTTCGAGGCGCGGCGCATCTCCGACCGGCGGCGCCTCGCAGCGCTGCTCGGCTACATGAACACGCAGCGCTGCCGCGTGCAGATGTTGCGGGCCTACTTCGGCGAGCCCGAGGGCGAAAAGTGCGGCCTGTGCGATTCGTGCGCGGGCCTCGACAGCGAGGTCTTCGACCTCAAGGCCGACGATCAGCGCACGGGCCTGCTCGCCGCGACCGACTTCCACGCGCGGCCGCGACGGCGGCGGCGCGGACGCGGCGGCATGGACATGCCCGCGCAGAAGTACGCGCCGGCGCCGGCCGTGGCGCGCGCGTCAACTTTCGAGACCCAGATCCCGTCCGAACTCTTGCCGCCGCTCGCGCCCTACGAGCGGCCCGCGCCGCCGGGGAGCGAACGTGAGCTCGACGCGAGCGTGTGGACGGGCGCGCACGACGCGACGGTGCCGGAGCAAGCCCGCCAACCGCTTCCCGGCGATCCGTTGCACGACGACGCCGACGCGTGGCTCGCCGAGATCATGTCGGCGCCGCCACCCGAGGACGTGGGAGCGCTCGTCAACGGCGTCGAGGTCCTGGCCGCGTCGTTAGAGGCCGAGGCGCGGCCCGAGGGCGCGCCTCGAAGCTCGCCCGACGACAAGAACGGCGATGCCCGCGATCGCTACCTGCCCGCGTGGACCGCGGTGCGCGACGCCAACATCCGACCCTACGCCGACTGGCGCCTCGTCCCGCCCGTCTCGTTGCCCGTCATGCAGGTCCGAGCGCAGCCGCAGAACGGCCACGGCCAGCAGGGACAGCGTCCTCGCTCGCACCAGCACGGCGGCCCTCAGGACCAGCGCCGTCACGGCCCCCAGGGCGCGAGCGGTGGCAACGACCGCGGCGGGAATGACCGCGGCGGGAATGACCGCGGCGGCAACGGCGGGCGTCGCCGCAAGCGGCGCGGCCCGGATCGTCAGAACAACCGGCCCCACCGCGACCGTGGTCCGCGTCTTCCCGGCTTCTATAATCCCGGCGGCGATTAAAGCGCCGCTTGGCCGGCGGCGACTAAAACTAGCTGGTCCTTACCCACGCAGCGAAGCGCGCGATGCCTTCTTCGATGGGCACCTGCGGCGCGTAGCCGAGGGCGCGGCCGGCGAGCGAAACATCCGCGAGGGTGCGCTTCATGTCGCCCGGCTGCTCGGGCTTCCACTCGACGATCGGCTTCTTGCCGAGCGCGTCCGAGAGCAGTTCGACGAGCCGAAGGAGCGTCGTCGTGCGTGACCCGCCGAGATTGTAGATGCGAAAAGCGGGCACGCCCCGGCCCTGCTCGTCGATCGAAGCCACAACGCCGTCGATGATATCGTCGACCCAGGTATAGTCGCGAGAGGTGCCGCCGTCGCCGAAGAGTTCGATGGGCTTGCCCGCGAGGATGCGCCGCGCGAATTTGTGAATCGCCAAATCGGGCCTTTGCCGCGGCCCGTACACCGTGAAGAAGCGCAGGCACGTCACGTCGAGCCCGTAAAGATGGTGGGCCGTGAACAGCCCGAGCTCGCCCGCGCGCTTCGTCGACGCGTAAGGTGACACGGGCCGCAGGCACGGATCAGACTCCTTGAACGGCGGCTCACTGTCGAGCCCATACACGGACGAGGACGACGCGAAGACGATGCGCCGCACTCCGTACGCCCGCGCCGCCTCGGTGAAGCGCACGGTGCCGAGCACGTTGACGTCGGCATAGCGCGCGGGATCGGCCAGCGAGGGCCGCACACCCGCGAGCGCCGCGAGGTGCACGGCGGCGTCGGGTCGGGCCGCCGACAAGGCGCGCTCGACATCGGCGGCGACGCGCAAGTCGCCCTCGACAAGCGAGAAGCGCGCCGAGGCCCCAAGCGTCGCGACGTTCCGCTCCTTGACGGCGCGCGGGTAGAACGCATCGAAGTTGTCGAGACCGACGACCTCGTCGCCGCGCGCGACGAGGCGCTCCGAGAGGTGCGAGCCGATGAACCCCGCCGCGCCGGTGACGAGAACGCGCATGGGCGGCAGGATAGCGGAAGGGCCGGTCATTGGGGAGCGCGCAGGTGGAGCAAGAATTCGATGTTGCCCTTGCCGCCCTTAATGGGCGAGGTCGTGTCTCCGAGCGCTGCGAATCCGAGCGCCTCGGCCGCTGCGCGCACGTGGACGAGCGACTGCGCGCGGGCGTCGTCGTCGCGCACGATGCCGCCCTTGCCGACGTGGGCGCGACCGACCTCAAACTGCGGCTTGACGAGCGCGACGACCTGCGAGCCCGGCCGCGCGAGCGCCGGCACGACCGGCAAGACGAGACGTAGCGAGATGAACGACACGTCGATGACGACGAGGTCGACGCGCTCGCCGATGACGGCCGGATCGATCGTTCGAACGTTCACGCGATCGTGCACGCGCACGCGCGCGTCCGAGGCGATCTTCCAATCGAGCTGCCCGTGGCCGACGTCGACGCAGTGAACGCGCACGGCGCCGCGCTGGAGCAAGCAGTCCGTGAAACCCCCAGTCGACGCGCCGACGTCGAGCGCGACGAGCCCGCGCGGCTCGACGCCGAACGTGTCGAGCGCGTGCGCGAGCTTGACCCCGCCGCGCGACACGTAAGGCATCGGCGCTGAGCGCAGCCGCAGCTCCACTGCCGCCTCGACGAGCTCGCCCGCCTTCTCAATGGGCCGGTCCCCTTCAAGCACCTCACCCGCGAGGATGAGCGCGCGGGCCTTCTCGCGCGAGGGCGCGAGACCCTGGTCGACGAGCGCCAGATCCGCGCGCTCGCGCGGCGGCTTCCGAGAAGACATGTACCCATCATTAGAAGACGCGGGTTGCAAAGTCGATCGCGCTGCGTAGAATGACGCCGCGGTCGGCGTTAACGCGTCCGGCCGTGATGGGGATGTAGCTCAGCTGGGAGAGCGCCTGAATCGCACTCAGGAGGCCGACGGTTCGATCCCGTTCATCTCCACGATATTATTCGGTATTTTATTCTGGAAAGTGAGTTTGAAACGATTCGCGGCCCAATCGTTTCAAACTCAGGAGGCGAGCCGGTCACCCTCCAAGACGCCCAACACGCGACGCTGCTGAGCCCCCGCCACCGCCTCCGGCTTCACGTAGCTCTGGATCGTCGTGGCGCTCGACTCGTGCCCGAGTGAGGCTGCGACCACGTGAGCGGACACCCCGTTCTCCACCGCCAGCGTCGAGTGCAACCCGCGCATGCCGTGCGCGGTCACCTTCGGCACCTTCGCCGCCGCGCAGATGCGCGCCACCCACTTCCTCACCCAGTCTCGCCAGTGATGCCCGAAGAGCTTCGTGTCGGGTGGCCTCCGGCGCCGCGCCCGCCTCCGGCGTGCTCGTCGCCTGCTCTGCGGCTGATGGCGTCTGTGTTGGGGTTGGCGTGGGCACGTTCGGCGCCTCGCGCTTCGCCGCCTTTGGCGCGCCGCTGCCTGACCCGCCAGACGCGGTCCGGGCCCCGTTCTTCGCTCGCTTCTCCGTCTTGCTCTTGGCGCGCTGGAGGTAGTTCTTGAGCGTCGGTGTCGTGATGGCGAGGCCGCGCCCGCGCAGGCTCTCGGCCACCTCCTCG
>DASZFV010000391.1:0-6825 GCA_035939455.1 Polyangia bacterium | reverse complement strand
ATTTGTCAGCGCCGCACCGCCGTGGTAGCCACGGTGAACCGAATGCGACTTCGCGACGTGCACGGGCCCCTCGCGGCCTCGACGTTCGCCGGTGTCTTCGGGGCGGGCGTGGTCGACGCCGCCGTGACACTGGCGCGCGGCGGTGCGCCCGGCGCAGGACTCGGCGTCGTCGAGCTCGCGCTCGGGCTCTACGGCGCCGCGGGCCTCGCGCTCGCGGTCGTCGTCGGCCTCCTCGTGGGCGGCGTCCTCGAAGCCATCCCCGGCGGCGCCGGCGCGCTACGCGCAGACGGAGAGCGCGACGCCGCCGTGACGACAGGCTTGCTCGCGGGCGCCGTGGGCGTCGCGGTCGCCGCCGTCGTCAACGCCGCCGGCCAGCGGCTGCTCATCGGTCAGATGCAGAGCCAGAAGCTCGCCACCATCGCCGCGGCCGGCATGGTGGCCATCGCGGCCGTTCCGGCGGCCGTCGTCGCGCTGGCCGCCCTGCCGGCCCTGCGGCGGCTCGCGCGCGACCTGCCCCGTCCGCGCGCCACGGGGCGCGCGGGCTTCCTCCTCCTGCTCTTCGTCGCCGCGGCCGTCCTCGGGCTCGTCTTCGCGCTGTCGCGCGCGGACTGGCGCGTGCTCGATCTGGGGCCGCTCGTCGCGCTCGGGCTGGCCCTGCTCCTCGGCTCTGCGCACGGGCTCTTCTGGTTCGCCACGTCCGCCGGTCGGCGGCTCGCAGCGCGCGCGCCCGCGGGGCCGCTCAAGATCGGCGCCGTGCTGATCTCCGTCGCGGCGCTCGTCGCGGGCGCGCGCCTCCCCGAGGGCGCGGCGGCGTATCAGGCCGTGGGCGACGGTCGGCTCGGCCTTCGCTTCGCGCTCTCGCTGGCGCGGCGGCTCACCGATCGCGACGGCGACGGCTTCTCGGCCCGCTTCGGCGGCGGCGACTGCGACGACCACGACGCCACGATCTACCCCGGCGCAGAGGACGTCCCCGGCGACGGCATCGATCAGAACTGCGAAGGCGGCGACGCCAAAGCCGTCACGGGCGCCGCCGCAGACGCGAAGGCGCCGACGGCGGTGGCCCGGGCGCCGCGCGCGCGCCTTGCAAGTCCCGCGCTCTGGAAGGGCAACATCTTGATCGTGACGATCGACGCCTTCCGCGCCGATCGCCTGGGCGTCGCCGGATATCGGCGGCCAGCCGGCGCCGGCGGCCGCTCGCTCACGCCTACGATTGACTCGCTCGCGGCGCGCGGCGCGTACTTCCGCCGCGTGTGGTCCCAGGCGCCCAACACCCCGCGCTCGTTCCCGTCGATCCTCACGAGCCGCCCGCCCTCGGGGATCGCCTGGGACAAGCCGGGCGTGAACTACCCCAACCTCTTGCCCACGAACCAGACGTTCTTCGAGGGCCTCGCGGACGCGGGCCTCACGCCAATCGGCATCTTCTCGCACTTCTACTTCACGGCCGACCGCGGGATCAGCAAGGCCTTCGCCGAATGGTCCAACGACGGCGCCGGGACCATCGCGGAGTCGAACAAGGACACGGCCTCGCCGCGCATCGTGCCGCGCGTGATCGCGCGCCTGCGCGAGGCCGCCGCTCGCAAGGAGCGCTTCGTGTTGTGGACGCACCTGTTCGAGCCGCACTCGTCGTACATGCCGCACGAGGAGTTCCCCACGACGCTCACGGGCCTGCCGGGACTCGTCGAGAAGTACGACTACGAGATCGCCTTCGCCGATCTCTGGCTTGGCAAGCTGCTCGCCGCCGTGAGCGAGCTCGGCCTCGCGGACGACACCGCCGTCGTCGTCATGGCAGACCACGGCGAGGCCTGGGGCGAACACAAAGCTTACTTCCACGGCACCGATCTCTTCGACGAGCAGATGCGCGTGCCGCTCGTCATCTCGGTGCCGGGCCGAGGGCCGCGCGTCGTCGACGACCCGGTGGCGCTCGTCGACGTCGGGCCGACTCTCCTCGACATGGTGGGCGCGCCGACGCCCTCAGCCATGCGCGGCAGGAGCCTGCTGCCCCTGCTCGAAGGCAAGCCGCGCGCGGGCGGCCCGATCTTCTCCGAGCTGTTGCCGGCGACGGCCTGGCCGCACCACGCGACCATGATGGTCGACGGCGACTGGAAGCTCATCCACCGCGTCAGCGATCGGCGCTGGGAGCTCTACGATCTCCGCGCCGACCCGACCGAGCAACACGACCTCGCCGCGTCGATCGCGCGCCGCGCGGTCTTCGAGGCGCTGCGCGCGAAGCTCGTGGCCTTCGAGGAGCACCCGAGGTAGCGCCGCGCGCCGCGATGCTGACGACGCTGCAGCGACAGGCCCTGCTCAACCTCGCGCGCGAAGCGGCTTCTCGCGCGGCCCGCGGCGAGCCTCACGAGCCGGGACCGCCGCCCGTCGGGCTCGCCGAGCCGGGCTCCGCGTTCGTCACGTTGCGTGTGGGCGGCGAGCTGCGTGGTTGCATCGGCACGTTCGGCACGCTCGAGCCGTTGTGGGACACCGTCCACGAGATGGCGCGCGCCGCAGCGACGCGCGATTTGCGTTTCGCGCCGCTCGCGGCGCGCGATCTGGCGGCGCTCACGGTCGAGGTCTCCGTCCTCGCTCCGGCACGGCGGATCCGCGGCCCGGCCGAGCTCGAGCTCGGCCGGCACGGGCTCGAGATTCGCCGCGGCCCGCGACGCGGCTTGCTCCTGCCTCAGGTCGCCGCCGATCACGGCCTCGATCGTGAATCCTTCCTGGCCGAGACCTGCCGGAAGGCCGGGCTGCCCGCCGACGCCTGGCGCGAACCGGAGAGCGAGATCTGGATCTTCGAGGCCGACGTATTTTGATCTTGCCCACCGATGTGTTGCCGCCGAGTGACGTTCGGCAGCGGCTAGATGCAGCCCATGCCGCACACTCGATGATCTCCCGTTGCGGGAGCGCGACCGCGGGTCCCCGAGGCGTCGCCGCAATCGCGAGCGCCGTACAGAGATCGCCCAGCCGCCTGCGAGCTCAGTCCGCGTCTAGGGTGGCCGCGACCGCGGAGCGGCGCTCGGGGCGGGCGCGGCTGAGGACGTAGCCGCGAATCTCGCGCCAGTCGCCCGCACCCGGATCGCGTCGCGCGCAGGAGATGGCAATGCGCCACGTCGGATCCTCGGCGTCGTCGCGCCACTTGGCGGCGCGCATCCACTGCGCACATGCCTCGCGCGTGCGGCCAAGCCGCTCCCAGACTGCGGCACCCCGCGCGAGGCCGTCGGCGCGGTCGGGCGTCGCGTACGCGAGCTCCATGAGCATGCGCTCGGTGCCGCCGAAGCGGGCCGCGCGGCCGAAAACGAGCGCCGCGAGCTCCAAGATCTCGGGCGACGTCTCGTCCTCGCCGAGGAGGAGGTCCACCCAGCCGAGGGCGCGAGGGACATCCTCCAACACCTCGGGATGCGCGCTTACGAGAGGTAGGAGCCGCGCGGAGACGGTCACACCGCCCAGGACCCAGGCCTCGAGGTCGACGGGCACGGGCGGCGGCGGCGCGAGGTCGACCGGGGTCGCGTCCATCGGCGCCGCCTTTGCGAAGACGGCCGCGTCGGCGAGGCCTGTGTCGCCGATTTCCGGCGCGCCGCCGTCGGCGTCCCCACCCGCGCGCTCGGGCTCGGGCGGCCCGCGTAGGGCGTCGCCGATGCGCACGACGAGGCCGTCCTGCTTTTCTTGCCGCGCGGCCGCGAGCGCCCGCGCGAGCGTGGCGCGATCGCCGCCGCCATGTCGGACGTAGGCGAGGGCCACCGGCGGCACGGCGCGCAGCGGAAGCGCCTCGATCGCGGCGCGCATCTCGGCGAGCGTCGTCGTCTCGGGCGGCGCCTGGCCCGCGAGCGCCCGCACGCGGTAGCCGAGGTCGCTCGCGCCGAGCTCGCCGGCCCGCTGATAGGCGGCGCGCGCCTCTTGCGACGCGCCGACGGCGAGCCAGGCGTCGCCCGCCGCGCGCGCGGCCAGCGCCCGCTCGCCCAGGAACCCGGCCCCGCGCGCCGGCGCGAGGCGCGCCAGGCGCTCGAGGTCGCGGCTCTCGGGGATGGCGCGCCCGAGCGCGTGGAGCTCGACGGCGCGGAGCTCGAGCAGCGTCGCGAGCCGATCGCGGCTGTCTGGCTCGAGGCGCTCGAGCTCGTCGAGGACGAGCAGCGCGCGAAGCTCGAGGATGGTCTGACCCCTGGCGCGCGCTGCCGCGGCCGCCGCCCGCTCGCCCTTGTAAGAGAGGTTCTTGCGCGTGGGCGGAATCGACGGACGGGCGTCGAGCGGCGAGCCCATGAACCACGGCGGACCCGCGCACGAGGTGCCGAGCGCGAGCGCGACGACGGCCGCCCGGCGCGCCCGCGCCGTCATCTCGGCCTCCGGGCCGCGAAGGCCGTCGCCACGACGCCCCCCGCGGCGAGCGCGCCCGAGAGCAGCGACAGCCCCCACAAGCCGACGGGCTCGCGCGCGAGCGCCGGCCCGAGCACGACCGCGGCGGCCGGCGCAAAGGCCAGCGGCAACCAGGCGAGACCGCCGGCGCCGCCTACGAGCGCGAGCAGCAGCGACCACGCGACGAGCACGAACACGGTCCCGCGACGCAGTCCCTCGAGCCAGGCGTCGGACAGCGCACGATCGTGCGCCGCACCTCCGATGAGCGCGGCGTCGATCCGCAGCGCGGCTGGATTGCCGGACGCCACGGGGATGCCGACCACGGGGCCCATGCCCTCGAGCGTCGCGCTCCGCACCTCGTCGGCGAGCACGCCGTCGGTCGGGAGGTCGGCGCCGTAGAGCATATCGTGGAAGTTGATGCGCGCCGTGTGCCGCCAGCGTACCGCCGCCATGCGCCCCGCGACGATGGTCGCCGTGTCCGTGAGCGCCCGCTCCGACAGACGGGCGGCGTAGGTCAGGGCGAGCTCGCGGCTGACGTCGGCCACCGTCTCATCGTCGGGCAGCGCCACGAGGGCGTCGACGAGGCGCGCCTGCTCAGTGGCCCGCAGCGGCACCGGATCGTGCCTCACGAAGTCGCGGACGTCGTCGGCGAGCTCGGCGTGCAGGCGCCCTGGGTCGGCCGTGGGGATCGCGGCCGCCTGGCGCGCCACCCGATCGACGGCGAGCGCCTCGGCGGCCGTGAGTGGGCGCCCGGAGCGCGCGCAGATGCTCACGACGCGCTCGCGCGTGTCGCTCGCGAGCAACCCCTTGGCGACACCGCGCGTGACGAGCGGCAGCTCGGGTGCCCGCAGATCGACGGGCACGAGCGCCGCGCGCAGCTCGGCCGCGACGTACGTCGAGAGCCGCCGCGCGAGGTCGAGACGATCGGTCGAGGTCTCGCCTTCCTCGTCGAAGCGCACCACGACGAGCGCCTCGCGGTGATCGGCCGCGAGCTCAAGCGCGACGGCCGGATCGCTGCGCGCCTGCACGAGCACGCGGCGCACGTCTTCGGTGTCCGCGGGAACGCGGCTCGCCTCCTCGCCCTCGACCTCGACGCCCGCGAAGAGATCGGCGACCGACCAGGCGCCCGCGACGCCCGGCTGGGCGCGCAGGAGCTCGACGAGGCGTTGCACCTCATGCAGGACGACGGGCGCGTCGAGGTCCGCACGCACGTCGACGAAGGCGAGCGGCGCTGCGCTCCACTGGTGCGTGCCGACGCGCAGGCGCGGCGCCAGCGCCACGAACATGCCGATGGGCGCGAGCGCGAGCAGCAGGACGAGCAACGGCGGAAGCGCGAAGCGGTTCCACCCCACGGGCGGTGGCCGACGCGACTCGAACAAGAGACCGAGCTGACCGGCGGCCGCCGCGGCGAGCGCGGCCGCCGCGCCCGCGAGACGAACGCCCGCGATGGGCACGAGCGCGAGCGGCGCGGCAGCGCCCACGGCCGCCGCGGCCGTGACGGCGAGCGCGCGGCCACGCGAGAATCCGCCCATGAGGGGCCGTGCCTTGAACCCGGCGAGCGCCATGAAGAGCACGCCGGCCACGGCGAAGGCCGCCGGCCGCCAGGGCGCCCCGCCGGCACGCGGGTCCGGCGCGAGCACGCGCGCGGCGACTCCGTCGCCCGAAGCCGCCTGGACGAGGCCCAACCCCGAAGTCGTGAGCGCCGCGCCGAGCTCCGGGCGCGCGCGACGCGGGTCGTCGACGTCGACGAAGAACCGGACCTCGCGGCCGTTGGCGGACACGAACCACCCGAGCGCATCGGCCCGCCGCACGACGCGCTGGCGCGCCTCCTCGCCGTCGCTCTCGCTCGTTCCGCGCGAGAGCACGGCGCGCGCCGTGGCCTTTCCCGAAGCGTCGAGGGCGACCTCCAGCAAGCGCGCGGGCCCGAAGACGCGCCGCACTCCGGGCACGGTGGCAAGCCGCAGCTCGGCGGCCGCGAGGGCCTCCCGGTTGGCGGCTGAAAACGCGTTGTCCACCTCGACGGTGAGCTCGACGAGGCGGAGCAGGTCGAAGCGCCTCGCCGCCTCGCGGTCCCGGGCCCCCGCGGACGCGTCCGCCGCCGTCCAGGCGAACGTGTCGGCGGCTCGCGCCGGCCGCCCCGCCCAGAGGACGACGCCGAGCGCCACCGCCAGGACGCCGATTTCTGACCGACTGGGGGCCACGCCCCCGCACTATAAGGTGGGACGATGCCCCTGACATCCTTTCGCGTTCTCCCCGGCGGTACCGGCAGCCCGCCTCGGCGCCCGTCAACGCGGACGACGTCGCGCTCGTGCTCGCTATTTGATGAACGTCGCCGCGTGCGCGACCGCGTTGACGCGCTCGACCTGCGACTCGGTGAGGATGCCGGCGTCGAGCAGCATCTGGTACTCGAAGCGCAGGTGCGTGTTCAGTAGGTAGGGCCCGTCGGTGTTGATCGTGTAGCGTACGCCGCCCTCCTCGAACGTGCGC
>DASZFV010000390.1:0-3308 GCA_035939455.1 Polyangia bacterium | reverse complement strand
GCGCTTGAAGTACTGCACGGCGCGCTCGTGCTTCTCGGCGGCTTGGCGCGTCTTGAAGGTCCCGAGGTTCTTGCACCTGCCCGTGGTCGCGTCTTTTTTCCGCGAGTACAGACGGTACAAACCCGATGTTAGCTTTCTGATCATGAGGCACCTCACCCCAAACACTGGGTCTTCGCCGCGGCGTTGGCGAGGCGCCTGCGTGATCTAGGGAAGCATCGGCGGCGCGAGGACGGCGGCTGGAGGTGGATCGCAGGTCAGCGCCTCGAGGAACGCCACGAGGGCGGCCTGCTCGTCGGCAGTGAGATAGAGCGGCTTGAACGGGGCGGCCTGCGCGCCGGGCGTGTTCGGCTCGGCCACGCCCTGGTTGTAGTGCCACACGACGTCGGCCAGGGTCGCGATCGAGCCGTCGTGCATGTACGGCGCCGTGAGCGCGACGTCGCGCAAGCTCGGGGTTCGATACGCGCCGAGCGGAATCGTCGCGAGGTCGGCGCTCACGAAGCTCGCCGAGGTCATGTCCTGCGGATCGTCGCTCCACATCGAGTCGCGGCGAAATCCGTTGGCCTTGAGCTTCTGAAGGCCGTCGCGCGCTCCCCAGGGCAAGCAGTTCTTCGGCCCGCCCATGTGCGTGGCGCTCACGGCCGCGCAATCGCAGACGCCGCCCGCGGGACAATCCGCCTCCGTAGGAACGCCCGCGCCGGTCTGACCGACGCCGACGTTGTGGAACGCCCCGTCCGACAGCAGCGATGTCCCGTGGCAGTCGCTGCACCCCGCTTTTCCGACGAAGAGGCGCGCGCCCACCTGCGCCGGCCCCGACATGGCCGTCGACGAGTCACCCTTCCCCGCCTTGAGGTCGGCCACCCACCGATCGAACGGCGAGCTGCCGAGCACGAGCGTCGCCTCGTACGCGGCGATGGCCTTTCCGAAGTTCACGAGGACGCGCGTCACGGCGGCTTGATCGGCCGCGGCCATGCAATCCCACGCGTCGCCGAACGGCTCGCCGGGATCGCCCGGCTGACAGCCCGCGACCTTGCCCGGCTTGCCCTGGAGCGGGAAGCGCGGCCAGCAGCCCGTCGCGCCCGTCGTCATCGACGTCGCCACTCGGCACGCGGCGGGGCAGGCTCCGCCGGCGTCGGCGCATTGCCCGTCGGCGCCGACGAGCGCGCGCACCGTCGACGACGGACCGGCGAGAGGAAGCGGGTAATCCGCGAAGACCTTGCCGTACGCGTCGCCATAGAGATCCGAGATGAGCCACGCCGTCTGGAGGCGGTTGCCGTTCGTCGTGAGGGGGTTCTCGTTGTCGGCCACGGCCTGCGCCCAGAGCGAATCGGCGCGGCCGTTCCAAAGGTGCAACGAGTAGAAGGCCGAGTCGTACGTCGTGGGCGCGTTGTTGTAGGTCCAGCCCGCGCCGACCGAAACGTTGCCGGGCGCGCTCGCTGGGTCGGCGCCCGCGTGACCGGCGTCGTGGCAGCTCACGCAGGCGACGACGGCGTTCTGTCCCGCTGCCGCGCGACCGAAAGGCATCTTGCGATTGAGCGCGTCGAGCATCGTCGAGGGCCCGGAGAAGCGCGGGTCGAAGTAGAGCATCTTGCCGAGCGCCGCCGCCCCCGGATCGGCCGCGTACCGGTTGCTCGGATCGACGGGCGCCGTCGACGGCAAATCGGCGAGCGCCGCCACGCGCGCGACGTCGGTCGAGGACCACTGGCATTCGCCGCCGCCGCAGAAAAAGCCTCCGGCCGACTGGCAGCCCGCGGCGACAGCCAAAAGCGCCGCACCCATCTCGACCCACACGACCGCTCGTTGTCGCTCTTTCATGAAGACCTCCTCAAGTGCGAGGTCGTCTCTCGGCCGTGTAAATCGCGGGCTTGAGTCGCTCCGCATGTCGATTTTTGACCGACGCCTATATGGATGTCGGAGACTCGATCGCCACCAGTTGTATGAAGCAATACCGTTGGTGACCCTACAGTTAAGTTCGGCCCTGATGGAGACGAGTGTCTCGATCCCGTGGCGACTCTCTCGAATCGTTGTCTGCTCGCGATCGCGTCGGCCGACTCCACGCGGTTTGCGGAATTTGTCTCGCGCGCCGCGTTGGTTCCCTGCGGGTGGTGTCGCACTTGACGAGCGTCGGCGAGACGGACGGGCGGAAGGAAGCGCGGGGCGCCGTGGCGGCCGTGCTCCCGGGCTTCCTGCTCGCGTCCGCGCTGGGCGCCGCGGCGCTCGCGCTGCGCCGGTTCATCCCCGCGCGCCTCGCCCTGCCCGACGTGCTCCTCGCGCTGCTGCTCGGGTCGCTCGTCATCAACTCGCCGCTCGGGCGTTGGCTGGGCGTGGGCGTTCACGATCGCGGACGCAACCGCTGGGGCGCCGGCCTCAACTTCGTCGGCAAGACCGTGCTGCGCGTCTCGGTGGTGCTGATGGGCCTGCGCATCGAAGCCCACCTCTTCGAGTCGCGCGAGCTGGTCGCGATCGCGCTCGCGCTCGTCACGGCGCTGCCGACGACGTACTTCGTGACGCACGCGCTGGCGATTCCGCTCAGGGTGCCGCGCCGCCTCGCCGATCTCGTGGCCGCCGGCACGATGATCTGCGGCGCGTCGGCCGTGAACGCCGTCGCGCCCGTCATCGGCGCGCGCCGCCAAGAGCAAGGCGTGGCGCTCGCGACAATCTTCCTCTTCAGCGCCGTCGCGCTCGTGCTCTTCCGCGTCGTCGCGCAGGCGACCGGACTGACCGCGCACCAGGGCGGCCTGTGGAGCGGCCTCGGCGTCAACGATCTCGCGAGCGCCGTCGCCGTAGGCGCGCAGATGGGGCCGGGCGGCGCCGAGATGGCCGCCGTGAGCAAGTCGGCGCGCGTCCTCATGCTCGCGCCCGTGCTGGTCTTCTTTTCGCTCTCGCGCGGCGCCGAGAGCGCGCGCTCCGATCTGCGGCGCACGATCGTGGGCCATATCCCCGGATTCGTCGTCGGGTTCCTGGCTTTCACGCTGGCGCGCGCCGCGGGAGACTCTCTGTTCGGCGCGGCGCCAGCGTGGCGGGGCGTGCTCGCCTTCGACCACCAGGTCGTGACCTTCGCCACCGTGACGGTCTCGGCGGGCATCGGCCTTCACCTCGAGGTCAAGGGATTGCTCGCGGCCGGCGCGCGGGCCGTGGCCCTCGGCGCCGTCGCGGCGACGACGATGAGCGCGCTCACGCTGACGATCCTCACCTTCTCGGCACGCGGCGCGGTGCCGGGGCTCCTCGCGACCTGCGTCGCGTCGCTCGCGGGATCCTTCGCGCTACTCCAGCTCGCGCGGCGCGCGCGCGCCTTCGTCGCCGGAGCGCCC
>DASZFV010000389.1:0-7878 GCA_035939455.1 Polyangia bacterium | reverse complement strand
GTAGGTCCGCCAGTACTTGTCCGGCGTGGCCTCGCCCGTGTCCGAGCGGCCCTGCATCTCCTCGTAGCCGATCTCGTGATCGGGCGGAAGCGCCAGGTCGCCCGTGAGGCCGTCGAAGAACTTCTGGAGCGCGTCGCGGACCTTGGCGCGCAGGTAGACGTCCTCGTGCTGCTTGCCCGTGTCTTTCTCGGTCCACGACTCCGGGACGGCCTCGATGCCCGAGTCCTTCGTGGCCGCGGCGCCCGGGCCCTTGAGGTAGTCGACGAGCTTGCGCATGTACTCAGAGCCGTCGTCGACGATCTTGAACTCGAGCTGCGCCGTGCGGCCGATGATCGACTTGATGCGCTCGAAGTCCGCGCCTTTGAGGCCTGGCAGCTCGACGATGATGTCGGTGCCTTTTTTGATGATGGTCGGCTCGGCGACGCCGAACTTGTCGACGCGACCGCGGATGGTCTCGATGCCCTGGCGGAGCGCGTAGTCGCGTACCTCGTCCACCTGCTTGGCGTCGAGGCGCAGCCGCACGACGCCGTGCGCGGGGTCCCGGTCGACGACGTCGAGATCGTTGCGGTGGTCGCGCAGGATCGCCTCGTCGAGCTTGGCGTGGTCGGGGGCGTTCTTGAAGGTGAAGATGATGTCGTCGCGGCCCTCGCGCGTCACCGTGAGGTCGCCCACGCCCTTGTCCTTGCGCAGGCGATCCTCGATGTCGGATGCGAGGCGATCGACCTTGCCGGCGACGGCCTTGTCGACGTTGACCTCGTAGACGAGGTGCAGGCCGCCCTGCAGGTCGAGGCCAAGCTGGATACGCTTCTGGAAGTACTTTTTGACGACGGCCGGTTGCTTCTGCTCCGGCACGACGGTGGGCACGAGGTAGAGGCACGCCAGCACGACGAGGAAGCCGTACAGGGCCGCCTTCCACCACCAGGACCGTTCCATGAAGTCTCTCGTTCTGCGGTTGCGAAGGTTGGGGGCTTAAAGGCTCAGGAAGCCTTCGATTCCGTCTTGGCGGCCGCGCCGTAGCGGCCCTGCACCGAGGCGCGCGTCACGCGGATCCGCACGCCCTCTTGAACCTGCAGCGTCAGCTCGGCGTCGGTGATACCGCTGATCTTGCCGATGATCCCGCCCTGCGTCACCACCTCGTCGCCCTTCTTGAGGTCGGCGAGCATCGCCTGGTGCTCCTTGGCCTTGCGCGACTGGGGCCGCAACACGAGGAAATAGAAGATCGCGAAGATCGCGACGAGCGGCACGAACTGCGTGAAGGGACTGCCCCCGCCGCTCGCCGCAGCCTGCGCCAAATTGATGAGGAAATGGTTCAAGGAATGGGCCTCCAGCCGCGCAAACGCATAGCAGGAAGGGGATCGGGGGTCAAGGATGCGCTATCCTCCCGGACCCATGGGTTACGGCCAGTTGCACTCCAAGAAGCTCGTCACTGAAGGGCGTTTTCAAGAGGCCATCGCGGCCGCGGACGCCGAGATCGCGGCCGATCCCGTCGAGCCCGAGGCGTACTTCAACCGCGGTCAGGCGCTGGCGAGCCTCGATCGCTTCGGGGAAGCGGCCGCAGACTACGAGCGGGCGCTGGGCATGGACGGCAGCGCGAGCGCCCTCGATCCCGAGGCCGTCGACGACGAGCTCTTCTTCGCGCTGCGCCGCCAGGCCGAGGGCCTCGCGAGCGATCGCGCGCGCGCCGCCACGGCCCTGGGGCGATACCTCGCGATCCTGCCGGAGGGCCGGCACGTCGACGACGTTCCCAAGTGGCTCGACAAGCTCGACGGCAAGGAGACCCTGTGGGTCCGCGAGCGGCCCTGAACACCGGCCCGGGCATCATGGGTGAGTGGCCATTCCTCGCGTTCGACGCGGCGCTCGGCGCCGCGGGGGCCGTCCTCGGGTGGGTCGCGACGCGTCGCCTGCGCGCTCGCAAGAAGACCGTCGCCGACGCTGTCACGGTCGCGGTCACCGTGCTCTCCTTCACGGTGGGCGGCCAGCTTCTCGCGCCCCGGCTCCGCGACTGCCAGGAGTGGCGGCAGACTCGCGCCGCGGGGCGCGAGACCTTCGGGAGCGCCCGGGCGGCGGCGCTCTACGCCGATACGCTCTTGCCGCTCGTGCACGCGGCGAGGCTCAAGGAACGTCTCGCCTCGCAGACGACGCCCGACGCTCTCAAGGCCGGCGTCGCGCAGTTGACCCACGCGGGACTCGCGCGCCTCTCGACGGACGAGCTCGAGCGGCTCTTCGATCTCAAGCGCGTCATGGCTGCGAAGTCGACCGCCGCCTGCGCCGGCTTTTGGACGGGAACCCTGCCGCCGGCCGCGCTCGCCGAGGGGCTGAGGGGGCTCGATGAGGACCAACAACGAGCCTGGATCACGACGACCGGCCGCGCGCTCGAGCTCGAGCTCGGCGCGCAAGGCGAGTCGCCGCGCCTCGTGGCGGACGCGGTGGCTCGGGTCACGGGCGCGCTGGCCCCGGACGGGCTCGCGGCCTTCGCGGCGGCCTCGAAGGCCAGCACGCTGACGACCGTGCAAGCTTGCGCGACGTTCCGCGCCGTCGCGGACGGCATCAAGGCGCTGCCCCCGGTGACGCGCGACCTGGGCATCCGCATGCTCACGAACCCCGAGCTCTTGCCGCCATGACGGCGGGCGCGGTCTCAAACCTCGTCGTCGGCGAACGCCACGACGTCGCGAATGTCCGCGACGCCGAGGACGAGCATGACGAGCCGGTCGAGCCCGAGCGCGACGCCGGAGGTGGGGGCCATGTGCGGCAGCGCCGCCAGCAGCTTCTCGTCGAGCTCGTAGACGGCCTTGCCGAGCCGCGCCCGCGTCACGGACTCGGCGACGAAGCGGGCCCGTTGCTCCTCAGCGTCGGTGAGCTCACCGAAGGCGTTGGCGAGCTCGAGGCCGTTCGCGTAGAGCTCGAAGCGCTCGACCAACGCACGGTCGTCAGTCTTGCGTCGCGCGAGCGCGCCCAGCCGCGCGGGCCAGTCAAAGACGAACGTGGGGTGGCCGCGACCGAGGTGCGGCTCGACGCGGTCGAGCCAGATTTGAAAAAAGACGTCGTCCCAGGACGTACGCCTGCTGACGTCGACGCCGACCGCCCGCGCCTTGGCCGCGAGCTCGGCGATGCTCTCTCCCCGGTCGAGCGCGAGGCCGGCGTGCCGCTCGACGACCTCGCGTACCGTCGTGCGCTCGAACGGTCGCGAAAGATCGAGCGGAGGCAGGCTTTGCCCGCCGGCGCGAGCGCCGGGGGGCGCGGGGACCCTCCCAAGGTCCCCGACTAGATCAACGCCCGCGGCGCGCGCCGCGACCCGCACGAGGGCCTCGCAGTCGTCGGCGATGGCCGCGAGCGGCGCGCCCGCGCGGTACCACTCGGCGATGAGGACCTCGGGCTGGTGATGCGGGCCCACCTCCCCGCCGCGCCAGGCCTTCCCGATCTGGACGATGCGCTCGAAGCCCGCGCCGAGGAGCCGCTTCATGTGGTACTCGGGCGACGTCACGAGCCAGCGGGCCTCTCCCGCGCCGCCAGTGCCGCTCGGAATCGCGTCGAGGTGGATCTCCTGCCCGGGTGCGCGGACGCGCGCAGGCGTCTCGACCTCGAGGAACCCCTCGCCCTCGAACCATGCGCGCGCGGCGCGCACGACGCGCGCCCGCGCCTCGAGGGCGGCCCGCCGACCCGCGAGGCGCGCCTGCTCGTTCATGAGAGCTCGGGTGCGAGGGCTTAGGCGCGCGAGAGGCGCTCGAGGTATTCACCGGTGCGCGTGTCGATCCGGACGACGTCGCCCACGTTGATGAAGAGCGGCACGTTGACCTGCGCGCCCGTGCTGATCTTCGCGGGCTTTGTGGCGCCAGTCGAGGTGTCGCCCTTAAAGCCAGGCTCCGTCGACACGATGGCCTGCTCGATGAAGTTCGGCAGCGTCACGCCCACGGCGCGGCCGTTGAAGAACAGGACCTCGACGTTGATGTTCTCGGGCATGAAGTCCTTCGACTCGCCGATGGTCGCGCTCACGATGTTGACCTGATCGTACGTCGTCGTGTCCATGAAAACGTAAGAGTCGGCCTCCTGGTAGAGGTACTGCATGGTCTTCGTCTCGACGTCGGCCGGCTCGAGCTTGTCGCCCGAGCGCAGGTTGCGCTCGATGACGCCGCCCGACAGCAGGTTCTTCATCTTCGTGCGCGTGAAGGCGGCGCCCTTGCCCGGCTTGACGAACTGGAACTCGACGACGGTGTAAGGCGTGCCGTCGATCATGATCTTCAGGCCCTTGCGGATATTCGACGTATCGTACATGGGGGCAGGGATCTAGCGCGCGACCGTCTTCGAGGTCAAGTTGACTAAGCTTTCGACGTGCCCTGGCGGCCGTAGGCGTCGTCGAGGCGCACGACGTCGTCGAGCTCGGTGGTCGAGACCTCGAAGATGTCGGTGTCCTCGAGCGCGATCATGCGGTGGCGCAAGCCCGGAGTGACGTGGAACGCCTCGCCCGGTCCCATGTCGGTGTGCTGTGGCGGCTGGCCCTCGGCAAAATGCTCGAAGCGCATGCGCCCCGCCCACACCATCACGGTCTCGTCCTTTCGGTTGTGGTACTGCAGGGACAGCTTCTCGCCTTTCTTGATGTGCAGCACCTTGCCGACGTACCGATCCGTCACCGCCCAGATGAGCTCGTGGCCCCAAGGTTTCTCGACTCTTTTCATGTTTTGCCTGGGTGGCGGCTCAGGGACTCGAACCCCGGACCCGGCGCGTATGAAACGCCTGCTCTAACCAACTGAGCTAAGCCGCCTGGGAAGCGGGCGCGATTTTGCTCGCCGGCACAGAACTGTCAAGCGAATGCGCCATCGTCAGCGTCGGGGGGGTGGGATGTACTCGACGTCGACCGGCGGCGGTGGCCGGCGCGGCGCGAGGAGGCGGACGAGGCCCGCGCCCGCGATAAAGCCACCCACGTGCGCCATCCAGGCGACGCCCGAGCCCGTGGGCAGGAGGAACTGCCCCAGGAACCAGAGCCCGAGGAAGACCCAGGCCCGCACGTCGATGACGGGCCATAGGAACGGAATGGGGATGAGGCTCACGATGCGCGCGTGGGGGTACAGCATGACGTAGGCGCCGAGCGCCCCGGCCACGGCCCCCGAGGCGCCGATCATCGGCGCCGTCGAATCGGGCATCGCGAAGATCTGCGCCAGCGCGCCCACCGTCCCGACGACGAAATAGAAGATCAGGTAGCGCAGCGAGCCGAGCGCGTCTTCGACGTTGTCGCCGAAGAGCCAGAGGAACCACATGTTGCCGATGAGGTGCATCCACCCGCCATGCAGGAACATCGACGTCCAGATCGAGCCCGGCAGCGGGAACAGGTCGGGCGGGCGGAGATCGACATGGTGGACGATCTCGTAGGGGATCGCGCCGGCCGCGAGGACGAGGTATTGCTGCCCGCGCGGGTCGAGCGACAGCTCGTAGAGAAAAACGAGCACATTCGCTACGACGATGAGCAGCGTCGCGGTTGGAAAACGCGCGCGAGGATTGTGGTCTCGGAGGGGAATCAGCACGCCGCGGCGAGTGTGACACAAAGCGCTGGGGTGCGCGTTTCCCTCGCAGCGGCCGTTACCTCATCTTGACTGCCGCTCCCCCGACCCCTATAAGGCGCTAAGGAAACATGCGTCTTTACAGCGGGAAGATTCCATCGGTCGGAACCGAGATCGTCAAGGCCCTCGTCGAGGCGGGCGACATCGAGGTCGACGATCGCGCCGAGGCCGAGATGGACGTCCAGGCCGTGCTCAAGGAGTACATCCGCGTCGATCGCGAGATCACGGAGAAGGCCAAGGACATCCTGCAGACGAAGAACCTGCCCTACGAGCAGTTCGGCAAGATCAAGCGCACGCTCGCGGGCGAGAAGGCCTTCGGTCTCGGCGAGGACGGCCTCGAGTGGATGACGACGCAGATGATCGAGTCGTTCATGCAGTCGCCGCACATCGCCGAGATCTTCGTCGACGACAGCGTCATGCGGAAGCGCATGGCCGACGTGCTCAAGAAGCACATGCAGGTCGACGACGAGCTCGACGAGGAAGTCCGCCGGCGCATCAAGAACCTGCAGGAAGGGACCTCCACCTGGGAGGTCGAGTACGGCAAGGTCCTCGATCAGATCAAGCGGAACCGCGGTCTGGACCACTAGGCCGGCCGGAGCCCGCCGGGCGCACGATGGGCTCGCCGGCGCGACGTGCGGGCGGTGCGGCCGGGCGCGGCGCCGCTGGGTTCTGGCGCGGGGGTGCGGGCGGAATCGCGCGCTCGGGCCGGCCGCCGCTCTGGACGAGGGCGCGCGTGAGCTTTTCGATGGCCTTGGCGACCTGCGCGAGGCGGGCACCCTCGGCCTCGAGGCCGGGCGTCGAGTAGACGTGGGCCTTCTCGTCGGCGATGACGTCGTCGATGGCGCCGGGGCGCACGTCGGCGCCCATGATGGCCGCGTGCTTGGCCGCCACGACAGCCTTCGAGCCGAGGGTGAGCCGCACGCCCGCGACCGGACCGAGCACGCGCGCCGCGAGCACGGCGGCCAGACCCACGAAGCCCATGGGCTTCTTCGCCCCGAGAAGCGCCTTCATGCCGCGCGCGAGGGCGGGATCGACGACGCAGAGCACGCCCTTCTCCGCGTAGTTCGACAGCAGCATCGCGACGCCGCGCCCCGACGGGATGAAGAGGCCTTCGAGGCTGTTGGCGTCGAGCGTCGAGAGGGGCAGGACCTCTCCCGGCGCCAGGCGCGCGGCCTCGACGCGCGCGTTGCGGGGTGCCGACGAGGTCACCGTGGGCGTCACGATCCCCGCAGACCCCGCGTCGTGCAGGTGATCGACGACCTCGGGCTGCTCGGCGTCGGGCGCGAAGCAGATGGCCTTCGCGCCCATGCGGTCGAGCATGATGAACGCAAGCATCGTCTCCGCGACGTCGCTGCCGTCGCGATAGCCGCACCCCGCGAGGATCACGCCCACGCGCTTCGCCATGGTGGTTCGTTTACCACGGCTCGGGCGGGAACGCGCCGGCCCGGATGGCCGCGCGCGCGCGCCGCGCGAGCTCGAGGTAGTGCTGGAGGTTGTGCGCGCTCGCGAGCCGGTAGTAGAGCAACTCCTCGGCGTGAAAGAGGTGCGACAGATACGCGCGGCTGTAACCCGCGCAGCACTCGCACGGGCAGCCCTCCTCGACGGGGCCCGCCTCGTCGCGGAAGCGCGCGTTGCCGATATTGAGCTTGCCGCCGCGCACGAAGAGGTTGCCGTTGCGCGCGTTGCGCGTGGGCATCACGCAATCGAACATGTCGACGCCCGCGCCGATGGCCATCCAGATGTCCGCAGGCGTTCCGACGCCCATGAGGTAGCGCGGGCGATCCTCCGGCATCTCGGGGGCGACGGCGGCGATGACGTCGTGCATGACGGCGGGCGCCTCGCCGACGCCCAGGCCGCCCAGCGCGAGGCCGTCGAAGCCGGGCGCGCCGCCTCCGATGCTCATCTCGGCGAGCGCGGCTAGGTGACGCCGGCGCAGGTCAAGGTGGGTTCCGCCCTGGACGATCCCGAAGCGCAGCTGCCCGGGCGCCGCGGGCGAGGCGAGCGAGCGGCGCGCCCACGCTGTCGTGCGGGCCATGGCCTCCTCGATGGCCGCGCGCGGCGCGTCCGAGGGCGGGCAGTGATCGAAGGCCATGGCGACGTCGCTGGCGAGCAACGCCTGAATCTGCATGGCGCGCTCGGGCGTGAAGCGCTGCTCCGAGCCGTCGATGTGCGAGCGAAACGTCACGCCGTCTTCGTCGATCGCGCAGCGCTCGCGCAAGCTGAAGATCTGAAAGCCACCCGAGTCGGTGAGGATCGCGCCCGACCACCCCATGAACGCGTGCAGCCCGCCGAGCGCGGCGATGCGCTCGGCGCCCGGCCGCAGCGCGAG
>DASZFV010000388.1:0-1795 GCA_035939455.1 Polyangia bacterium | reverse complement strand
GGCATCTTCTTCGTCCCCGCGCTCTTCGTGTTCACCGAGCGGCTCGCGGGCCGCGGCGGCGCGAGGCGCGAACCCGGCGAGCCATTTCCCGTCGAGGTGCCGGCGACCGGCGTCGGCGATCAGCGGCACCGTCTGACGTCGGTCGATTGATGCGCGCCGCTCGCCGTCATTGGCTCGCCTGCACCTTGCTGTTCGTCTCGGCGGCCGCGCGCGCCGAGGTTGCCCCTCTTACCTCTCCTGCGGCGTCCGCAGAGTCGGCCGCCGCGACGCCGCCCCTGCCGAAGGTCACGTGGCAACAGGCGCTCGAGCGCGCGCTCGCGCGCAACCCGTCCATGATCGTCGCGACCCAGGAGATCGAGCGCGCCTCGGCCCTGGTCCAGGAAGCGCGCGCCGGTTGGCTACCGACGCTGACCGGCAACGGCACGTACGTCCGGCTCGACTCCCCGAGGACCTTCGCGGGCACGACGACGACGCCCATCAGCCAGTGGAACGGGAACCTTCAGCTCAACGTACCGCTCGTGGCGCCCACGGCTTGGGCCAACGACGCGCACGCGCGCGACAACCGCGACGTCGCGAGCCTGAACGCCGCCGACACGCGCCGCCAGCTCGCGACGGCGGTGGGGCGCGCCTACCTCACGGTGGTCCTCCAGCACCGGCAGCTCGAGGTCGTCGCCCGCGCCCGGCAAACCTCGCTCGCGCACTACGATTATGCGCACACGCGCTTGCTCACCGGCCTCGGCAACGGCGTCGACGACGCCCGCGCGGAGCAGCAATTGCGCACGACGGAGGCGCAGCTCAAGAACGCCCAGACGGCGCTCGTGCGGGCGCAGAGCGCCCTCGCGATCCTGCTGTCGGAGGAGGATCTCGTCGACGCGGCGGACGAGGTCACGCTGACAGCGGCGTCGACGCGCGCCGACGCCGTGGCCGACGCGCGCGCGAACCGGGCCGACGTGCGCGCGCTCCAAGCCCGTCGCGCCGCGACGGCGCACCTGCGCCGGGACGACTGGGTCTACTACGCGCCGTCGCTGCTCGCGCACGCCCAGGCCTTCGAGCAGACCCGGACGCCCCTGCAGCCAGGGCGCGGTTGGCAGGCGGACCTCGTCCTCTCGATACCTTTCTACGACGGCGGCCTTCGTTACGGCGTTCAGAGGGAGCGACAGGCGGCCGACGAAGAGGCGCGCGCGCAGCTCGAGGGCCTCCTTCGCGAGGTGAGCGTCGACGTCCGCACCGCGGTCGCGGTCGTGCGCAACTGCGACGAGAGCCTGCAATCGGCGCGCGCCGCAGCGGCCGCCGCCCTCACGGCGGCGACGCTCGCCGACAAGTCGTATCGCGCCGGCGCCAGCACCAACATCGAGGTGATCGACGCCGAACGACAAGCGCGAGACGCCGAATCCCAGGTGGCGCTCGCCGAAGACGCCGCGCGCGAGGCGCGGCTCGATCTCATTCTGGCGACAGGCGCATTTCCCTGACGACTTCGGCGCATGCACCGTCCGGCGCGCCAGGCTGGCGCGCCGGGATGTCACTCGGCGGTAACCACCGACAGAGCCCTCCGTTGTGGGCTGGCTATTGCGGCGAGCGCCTTCCAGCCCCACGTTTCCTGCGCTTCATGAAACCGATATTTGCACTGGTGTTGGCCTCGAGCATGCTCGCGGGCTCCGGCTGTGGCTCGATGATCCTGCAGGCGGCCGACCCCGACGGCGGAGCCGGGGGCGGCGCGCCGGCGAGCGCGGACCCGGACATCACGAACGGCGGACCGTCGCGGGGGCCGAGTGGCTGCAAGGCCGGCGATTGCTCG
>DASZFV010000387.1:0-7506 GCA_035939455.1 Polyangia bacterium | reverse complement strand
GCCAACGACGTTCCCGGTGTCAATGCCCTCCAGTCGGGCGCGCCGGTGTTCACCCGCAAGCTCGGCCCCAATACGTTCAGCATCGACGCTGATCCGACGGAGGGCGGCGTGACCCTCGAAGGATGCGCGACGCCGAGCTCGACGGTGGATCCGACGGTGCAGCTTCCCGCTCGGCCGATGCCCGCGAAGTCCGTGTGCGACCTCCAGCAGGTCGTGGGGACGGGCAGCAACGGCTCGATGGACAGCCTCGATCGCACAACCGACCAGCTGCGCATCATCCCCAATCCGGACCAGGCCGACGGGCGGACGGGGAGTTGGTCGTGGTATCCGGCCACGGCGATTGGGGCCGTCATCCAGCGAGAGGGTTCGAATGGCTACCTCAAATACGCGGCGTCGAACCTGGGCGCCTTCGCGGGGGCCACGCTGGCGTTCCTGGGCGGCAACGGGGCCGGCTCGTGCTACGACGGGAGCGCGTACAAAGGCTTCCATTTCAAGCTCAGGGGCAACGTCTCGTCTACCGACTCGCTGTCGGGCTCGATCGTCGTCAGCATCATCACCGCGGAGACGCAGACCCAGAAGTACGGCGGCGATCTCGTGGGTCAGGGCGGCCACTTCCACAAGATCGTCCCGATCACACCCGACTGGCAGACGGTGACGATCACGTGGAAGGACCTCGATCCTCCCTCCTTCGGAGACACAGTCAACCTGACCAAGCTTGCGACGACCAAGCTGCAGGCGCTCGACTTTGGCGTCACGTCGACTGCCACGAAGTTCGAGCTCGACCTCGACGAGATCTTCCTCTTCTGATCTCGACGTTGCGCTGATCGGCTGATCGTTCGCGCCGCGGGTATATACGTGCGGATGGCGATCGCCCGAGCCGTCTCGCCCCGGACCTGCCTCGTCTCGACGGTGGCGGTCGCGCTCGTGATCGGCCTGGCCCGCCCGGTCGCGTCTCACACGTACGCCGCGAGCGCGTTCGACGCCGTCACGGAGGGCAAGGACGTCTACGTGCTGTTCCGCCTCGACGGGACGTCGACGATCGACATGCTCAAGCGCCCGCCATCCGACGGCGGGGCCATCGGGAAGGACGACATCAAAGCTCGCGGGCGGGAGATCTTCGACTACGTCGCCGGCCGATTTACGCTCCGGAATGGCAGGGCCGATTGCCCGGCGCGCGTGGCGGAGCCGCCGCACCTGGACGACCAAACCAACAAGGTGACGATCGCCGTCATCTATGGTTGCGCGCACGAGCTCGATGAGCTCACGCTCCGGTCGACGCTCTTCGTCGAGGAGGCGACGCCGCACCAGATCATCGGGACCTTCCGTCATGGGAGGGCTCTCGAGAACTACCTCTTGTCGCGCGGCCTCAGCGAGGCGGTGATCCACGTCAACGCGCTCGCGCAGATCGGGCCGTCGGAGGCCGTCCGCCCCGGCCAGTTCCAGATCGAGCCGCCCCCACCGGGGGCCTACGAGGCGGCCGGACGGGCTGCCCTCGCCGCGCGCGCGCAGGCCGCGCGGGCGGAGCCCGTGGGCAGTGGGTTCCTCGCCTTCTTCGTGCAGGGCATCTTCCACATCCTGGGCGGCCTGGACCATGTCCTGTTCGTCGTCGCCCTCATCAGCGTCGTTGCCTCGTGGCGGCAGCTCGCCATGGTCGTCACGTCGTTCACGGCCGCGCACAGCATCACGCTGGCGCTGGGCGCGCTGGATCTGGTCAGGCTATCGCCGCGCGTCGTCGAGCCTCTCATCGCGGTCACGATCCTCTACGTCGCGCTCGAGAACGTCCTGCGCGGGGAGCCACGGTCCCGCTTGGGCATCACGTTCGGGTTCGGGCTCGTGCATGGGTTCGGCTTCAGCAGCGTGCTGCGGGATCTGGGTCTGTCGAGGGCCCACCTCCTGCCCGTCCTCCTCGGGTTCAACCTCGGCGTCGAGACGGGCCAGCTGCTGATCGTCGCGCCGCTCGCGCCGTTCGTGTGGTGGCTCCGGCGTCGCACCGGCGCCTATCCACGATTTCGCCTCGGCGTGAACGCATGCGTCGCGTTGGCGGCGGCCTTTTGGTTCATTCAGCGGCTCTTCGTTCGCCAGTAACGCGCACCGAACTGAGAATATCGAGCCATCGGAGCCGGAGGCCGTTTCGGCTATAATCGATCCTAGATGCGGGGCGTCGTTCAGCCTTCCAGCGCGGCGTCCGTCCCCGCGGCTGGTGCCGCCCTCGGCCCGTGGACCGGTCGCGACAACGTGCCTCCTTCTGCGGCGCCGCCGCTGGGGTTGGCGCCCGCGCGCGTGCCCCAGCTCGTCGCGGTCGGATTCGACGACAACTCCCGTTCGGGCCTCGACGCGTCGGGCGGCGGCGTGCAGTGGGCGGTCGACATGGCGCGCGGGCTCAAGAACCGGCCGGGGCGAGGGCGGGGCGCCACCGCCGACGACACGTCGGTCCGGCTGAGCTTCTACATGGCGTCGACCTGCATCGACACTGGCGCGGCGTTCGGCGAGACCGGGGTGACGGAGAGCCCGATCACCGTCAAGCGCGCCTGGCGTGCGGCGCTCGAGGAAGGCCACGAGATCGGTAATCACACGCACACGCACGCCCACGGCTCGGCCTTTGCCGCCGCCGAGTGGCGGCGAGAGATCGAACGATGCACGGACCGGCTCAGCACGCCTTTCGATGGCGAGGAGGCGCCCGACCGGCCGAATCCGACGAGCGGCATCGGCGTCGCCACGAGCGAGCTGCAGGGCTTCCGCGCGCCTTATCTCGAGTACAACGATGCGCTGTTCGGCGCGGTCAAGGCGCTCGACTTCCGCTACGACTGCAGCGTCGAGGACGGTTGGCAAGCCGGCATGGACGGCACCAACTACCACTGGCCCTACACCTTGGACGGCGGCTGCCCCGCGGTCGCGGCGATCTCGGCGCATCCCGGCCTGTGGGAGCTCCCCGCCCATCCGGTGATCGTGCCGCCGGACGACGAGTGCGAGCACTACGGCGTGCCGCCGGGATTGCGCAGGAAGTTGCGCGGCGTATCGAGTCACTTCGACGAGCAGAGCGGCAAGATCACCGGCTTCGACTACAACCTGTGGGTCGCCTTCAGGATGACGAAGGCGGAGTTCCTCGCGACGCTGAATTATTCGCTGGACCTCCGCAGGCAGGGCAATCGCGCGCCCTTCTTGCTGGGGGCGCACACGGACTACTACTCGAGCGACTACATGGACGCTCCCAACGCCACGGCGCCGGAGCGGCGAGCGGCGGTGGAGGAGTTCCTCGCGTACGCCTTGAGTCAGCCCGAGGTCCGCGTCTCCAGTCTCAAGCAGGTGCTCGACTGGGTGCGGAATCCGGTACCGATCGCCAACGATTGAAAGGCTGGGCACGACGAGAACTGGCAGCGGCCGCCACGGGACCGTGTCGCGCGAGACCATCCGGACCATCAACGGCAGCCTGGAGCGCAACGGCGCCAACCCCGCCGAGGTGCAATCCCGCGTGAACGACTACCTCACGTTCACGCAGCTCCTCGGAGTGGCCCCCGGCAACAACACGGGTTGCTGACGACGAGCGGTCCGCTCGCCGTCAGCCCCGGCTCCTTCGCGCTTATTAGTAGAACGAGACGTTCTTGAGGTAGACGTCCAGCAGCTCGGTCATCGTCCCGACGCCAAACGCGATTCCGTTCATGTGCTCCGCCGGCTTGTAGGTCGCGGGCAGCGTCATCCCGACGCCAAATGTCGGCGCCATCAGATCCGAAAACGCGACCATGACGTCGGTGTAGGCGGGGGTGACGGGGATGACCTTCCGAAAGTACGAGTAATCGTTGATCTCCACCGGCGTCGCCACTTCGAAGATGAGCATCGTGTTGGTGGCGGACTTGATCGAGAACTTCACGCCGGTGTACTTGCTCATGTTCAAGCACGGGACGGCGCCCGAGATGAGCGTCGACATGCTGCCCCAGTTGCCGCCAGTCGTCGCGGCGTGCATCTCGCCCGCCGTCATCACGGTGGCGCTCCCCATCCCGGCGGGCGATACGGTCCAGACGTCGGTCCCGCCGTTGGCCTGCTTGGAGATGGGAGCGGTCGTGCCGCCGTCGCCGCTCGTCGTTGTCTGCGAGAAGTCCGAGATCAGAGGATCGGTGGCGGTCGGCAGCGCGCACGTCCCGGTGTCCCCCGCGGTGCCGGTCCCGGCCCCGCCGTTGTCACCGGCGGCGCCCGCGTTGGCGCCCGCGGCGCCCGTCGTACCCGCGGTGCCCGCGCCCGAGGTGCCCGCGCCCGAGGTGCCCGCCGTGCCTGGACTGCCGCTGCTGGAGCCGCCGCAGGCCATGGCCATCAACGGCCCCAAAACCAGAGCCAAGTATCGAATCGAAGTCTTGTTCATATGTCGCCCTCCGAGGCCTTTCAGCTCGCCGTTTTAGGGCCATCAGAGCCCGGTGCGAGATGTTGAGCATACCTCCTACCGCGCCAAAATGAGCGCGAGTGTAGCGGTTCTTATCTGTATGATGATCAATTGCACAGGCCCAGGCAGCGCTCCGGAGGCCCCGGGCCGCGCCTGCAGCAATTTGCGCGTTCCCGCATCGCTGGGCCGGCACTTTGGCGTCGGCTGGGGCGCGTCTGACCGGCCCTCAGCCGACAGCAGCCAGGGGCGTCGGCTTCTTGCCCGGTCGCGCCAGCAGACGCGCGAGCTCGTTCTTGCAAGAGCCGCAGCCCGTGCCGGCGCGCGTCGCCGCGGCGATGGCCTCGACGGAGTCGCAGCCCTCGTCGATCGACTGACAGACGGCCGCCTCGCTGACCCTGTTGCAGGCACAAACGGTGCGGTCGCCGGGCGCTGTTCTCGCCACGACCGCCTGCAGGCAGAGGGCCTCGAGCGGATCCGCCGGCATGAGGTCGCCGCGGTCGAAGATCTGGACGAGCGTCGCGGCGGCGCGCGTGTTGCCGACGAGCGTGGCCGAGACCAGGCGGCCGTCACGCACGACAAGCTTTCTGTAAGCGCTGCGCCGCTGCTCGACGACCTCGATGACGTCGTCGGTCTCGAGCTCGGCCGACAGCGTCCCCATCGTCGCGACGTCGAGGCCGGCGACCTTGAGGCGCGTGTACAGCTTCGACCCCCTGTAGCGCGCCTGTGGGGCCGCGGCCGTGAGCACGTCGGCGAGCACGGCGGCTTGTTCCCAGGCCGGCGCGACGAGGCCGGTGTTGTTCCCACGGTGCTCGGCGCAGTCGCCCAGGGCGTAGACGCCCGGCACCTCGGTCGCGAGCGCGTCGTTGACGACGATGCCGCGGTTGATGGGCAGGCCGGAGGCGCGCCCGACGTCGACGCGCGGGCGCACGCCGCAGGCGAGCACGACGAGGTCACAGGGGAGAGTCTTGCCGTCGTCGAGCGTGACGTTGTCCACGGGGCCGGCGCCGCTCGACGCGCCGGCCTCGTCCTCGGGTGACGGGCCGGCCTCGCCGTCGCCGTGGCCGTTGATCGTCTCTATCGTGCGGCCAAGGCGCACGAAGATGCCCGACATCTCGATTTGGCGCGCGAGCATCTCGCCCGCGAGCGGATCGAGCTGCGCGTTCATGAGCGTCTGCGGCGCGTGCACGATCGTGACGTGCAGGCCGGCGTCCGATAGGGCCTTGGCGGCCTCGATGCCGAGGAGACCACCGCCGAGGACGATGGCGCTCGAGCCGCGCCGAGCCGCCTCGCGCAAGGCGAGGCCGTCGTTCATCGTGCGATAGACGAGGACACCGGGGCGCAGCGCGCCGCCCTCGATGGTCGCGCCGGGGATGGCGGGAACCTGCGGCTGAGACCCCGTCGCCAGGACGGCGAGGTCGTAGCGGTGCCCGGCGCCGTCAGCCGTGACGACGAGCTTGCGCGTCGTGTCGAGGCGCGTGACGGGCACGCCGTCGTGCAATGTCACGCCGCGCTCCTCGAACCAGGAGAGAGGCTTCGTGCGGATCGCTTCGGGCGCTTCGCCCGCGACCACGCGCGCGAGCAGGATGCGGTTGTAGATCCCGCCCGGCTCCTCAGCGAAGACGGAGATGTCGAAGCGCGCGAGCGCGTCGCGCGCGAGCAGCTCGTCGAGGAGCCGGCAGGTCGCCATGCCCGCGCCGACGAGGGCGAGGCGCCGCTTGGTCACGATGGCCCCCCCCCGCCCGCGGCGACGTGGGCGCGCACGGCACAGACCTTGAACGCTGGCATGCGGCTCGTCGGGTCGAGCGCCGGCACCGTGAGGATGTTGGCCGCCTGCCGCCCGCCCCAATGAAAGGGCGCGAAGAGGGTGTCGGCCCGGATGTCGGACGACAGCGCCACCGTGAAGGAGACCCTGCCGCGTCGGCTCTCGACCGTGAGGCGCCCGCCGTCCTCGGCGCCGAGCTGGGCCGCGAGGCGGGGGTGAATCTGCACGCGTGGCTCGGGCTGCGCATCGACGAGCTCCGGAACGCGTCTCGTCTGAGCGCCCGAGTTGTAGTGCTCTCGATAACGTCCCGTCGTGAAGTAGAGCGGAAAATCGGCGTCGGGGACCTCGGCCGAAGGCCGGTCGCGCACGGCGTGGAAGCGCGCGCGCCCGTCGGCGTTGGCAAACCGTTCGGCGAAGAGGCGCGGCGTCCCCTCGTGCTCGGCGGACGGGCACGGCCAGAAGACGCCCTGCTGGCGCCGGATCTTTTCGTACGTGATGCCGCTGTAGTCGGCGCGTCCGCCCGACGTGGCCGCCGCGAGCTCGGCGAAGACGGGCTCGGCGGCACGATGCGGAAAATGCGCGCCCGCGCCCAGGCGCTGCGCGAGCTCGGCCAGGATCTCGAGGTCCGTCTTGACACCGTCCGGCGGTGGGCGAACCGGCCGGCGCAAGATCACGCGGCCCTCGAGGTTCGTCAGCGTGCCAGCCTCCTCGCCCCACTGCGCGACCGGGAGCACGGCGTGCGCGAGCGCCGAGGTCTCGTTCTCGAAGGCGTCGCTCACGACGAGCAGCTCGAGCGCCGCGAGCTTGCCGAGGACGTTGAGCGCGTTCGGCGAGGCGACGGCGACGTTCGAGCCGAAGACGAGCAGCGCGCGGATGCCGCCCTCGGGGCCCAGCGCGTCGAGGAGCTCGTAGGCGCTCTTGCCCTCGCGGGGCAACGACGCGGGATCGACGCCCCAGGCGCGCGCGATGTGCGCGCGATCGTCCTCGTTCTCGATGAGCCGGTAGCCTGGGAGTTGGTCCGCCTTCTGGCCGTGCTCGCGTCCTCCCTGGCCGTTCCCCTGACCCGTGACGCAGCCGTAGCCGCTCGCCGGTTTGCCGACCTTGCCGAGCGCGAGCATCAGGTTGATGAGCGCGACGACCGTGTCCGAGCCCTTGGACTGCTGCTCGGGGCCGCGGCCCGAGAGGATCATGGCGCTTTCGGCGCGGGCGAGCAGGCGTACGACCTGGCGTTGCTCTTCGAGCGAGATGCCCGTCGCGCGCTCGACCTCCGTCGGCTCGGTCGAGAGCAGATGGCGCCGCAGGTTGGGGAAGCCCGTCGTGCGCGCCCGGATGTAAGCCTCGTCGACGAGCCCTTCTTCGATGGCGAGGGCGAGCA
>DASZFV010000386.1:0-1544 GCA_035939455.1 Polyangia bacterium | reverse complement strand
CAGCTCGTCATCGAGGGCACGCGCGACGAGGTCGTGACGCCCCAGACGCCCTGGACCGCCTACCAGCCTCGCTGCCAGCCCGCGGATCCCGCGCGTCGGCCCTGCTGGATGAGCCCCTACCACCGCCGGCTCGATTGGCTGCTCTGGTTCGCGGCCATGGGGAGCCCGCGCGAATACCCGTGGGCCGTCCACCTCGTCGCCAAGCTCCTCGACGGCGATCCCGATGTGCTCGGCCTCTTCGCGTGGGATCCGTTCGCGGGCACGCCGCCGCGGCACGTGCGCGTCGAGCTTTATCGCTATCACCTGGCGAAGCCGGGCGCGACCGTGTGGTGGGAGCGGACGCGTGTTGCTCCGTGGCTGCCCCCACTCGCCCGCGACGACGCGGATCTGCGCGAGCTCCTGCGACGGAAGGGGTGGCGCGAAGAGGAGTGATCCTGCGATTGGAGGTCGGCGCTGCTTGCAGGGACGTATCGCACGCTGCGACAAGCGCGCGGTGCGAGCGCCAACCTCGCGTCATTGTTGGTGCGGTCGAGAAGGCCTGAAGCAAGACGACGACGACCCACAAGTAGCGGGTTTAGTCCTCGCGTTTGTTCGCCGATGGGGATGCGTCCGGACCGGCGCGGCGGGTGCCGCCCGATCCGGGAGGGCGCGATGAGCATCTTCTCCAAGCTCTTGAAGCTGGGCTCCGAGGACGGCAATCCTCCGTCTGCCGACCGAGGCGATTCGCCCGGCCAGGCCAGACTCGCGCCCGCGGCGCGCGTCCAGCCCGCCCCGCCGCCGGCCGCGCCTGCGCGCACCGGCAGGACCGGGAAGTATCGCGCCGTCGGGGTCGAGCCCAAGGTGGCGCCAACACGCACAGCCGCGCCGGCCCACACGACGCGCCCGGCGAGCGTCCCGGTCAAAAGTTCGGCGTTCCCGGCGCCGGCGCCGCCGGGAGCCGTTGCCAAGCCCGCGACGCCGCGGACGGTTTCGGCCGTCGCCGCGCCGGTCGTGTCGCCGTTCCAGCAGGCCACTCCCGCCGCGGCCCCCGCGCGCGCCCTCAGCGCGCCAGTCGCCCAGTCGAAGGCCCGGCCCTCGAGCCCGGCCGCCGCCGAGGCGGTGGTGACGATCGAGGCCGATCCGGCCGGGTCGCTCGACGGGGCGCTGGAGATGCTCGTCAACGCGACCGGTCCCGCCGCGTCCGCTCATCCGACGGGCGAGCTCACGGCATCCGATCTCCAGGCCTTGCTCGGCACCTTCGAGGACCTCGCGGTCGGTCACGCCGCCGACGTGCGCAACCTGATGATGGAGGTCTGCTGGGGCGAGGCCCAGACGAGCTGGTTCGAGCTGGCGCGCCCCGCGCTGAAGTCGCTGCGCGCGATGGCGGGCCAGGTCGGGCACGTCGCTCTCCGCACGGCGCTGGACGGGTTCTGCGCGGCGGTCGACGAGGCGCTGGGTCCGGGCGTGGCGCCGTCCGTGGGACCCGCGATGCGCGGAAGGCTCCTGGCCGCCTACGCGCCGCTGGCGGCGGCCTTGCCGCGCGCGTTCGAGCTGCAGGGCGAGCG
>DASZFV010000385.1:0-2401 GCA_035939455.1 Polyangia bacterium | reverse complement strand
CGCGGCGCTCGAGCCACGGCCGCACGAGGTTCGTGTAGGTGTCCGCGCGCCCGTAATACTCCTGAAAGATCAGCACGAGCGCCGCGAGCGAAAGCGCCACGAGCGGGCGATAGTCGACCTCGCCGCGCTCGTGCAGCGAGCGCCGGTACGCGAAGGCTTCTTCGTCGAGCTCGCGCCACGTGCGCCGGAAGAACGCCCACACGAGCGGGGCTATGGCGAGCAGCAACGGGATGGGGACGGCCCACTTGACGTGGGGCTGCTCGAGCCACTGCATGAAGGCCGCCGATACTATATCCTCCGGGCCGTGAGCGACGCGACGCCCCCGCCCCCGCACGAGGTCTCGAAGTTCGGCCACTTCATCCAGACGTACTCGGGCTTCCTGTCGAGCTTCGTCATCGGCGTGGCAGGGCTCATCGCGACTTCGGTCTGGCAGTACCGGCAATCGAAGACGGCCGAGGAGCAGGCGCTGTCGGAGCAGGCCATTGCCAAGACCAAGGCCGACAATGACTGGCGCATCACGCGCGCCGACATCCTCTCGAAGAACCTCAACGTGCTGTCGACGCAGGGGCCGAACACGGCCGACCAGCGCTTCGGCGTGCTGCTCTCGCTCACGCGCGGCGCCATCATCGACCCGGAGCTCGCCGTCTCCTACGCGCTCGAGCTCGGGCGCGACAATCCGAGCTACATGCGCTCGGTCCTCGAGAGCACGGCCAACAAGAACTACGGGCAGCTCTCGCAGGGCTTCAAGATGACCTGCCTGCAGCGCTTCGGCGTCGAGAAAGCCGCCGCGATCTGCAAGGACGACGCGCTCTCTGAGCGCTCGGACGCCATCGCCGAAGTCATCCAGGACGAGCTCAACGCGAGCCTGGCGAGCGGCAACGCGAGCGCGGGGCCGCTGTCGCTGCTGCACGACGAGCGCGAGGTCCAGGAGATCGCGGGTCGGCTGTCTTGGCTCTTCGAGCCGTTTCTCCAGGACCTCTACGAGCGGCGGCAATGGAAGGAGATCGAGCGCTTCGAGGGCACGTCGACGGGCGCGCACCTCGTCGCGGCGCTCGTGCTCGCGACGGCGCGCACGGGCGAGCTCGTGTCGCCCACGGAGGCCGCGTCGCTCGACGCTTTTCACGCCGCGCGTCGCAAGTGGCTCACGGCCTACGTCTTCAGCTCGACCTGCGACCCCGAGTGCCGCGGCAAGCTCGTCGACGTCATGCTGAGCTCATTCGGCGAATCGCACGGCGACTACGACGAGCCGGTGCGCAAGCTCCTGCGCCAGACGCGCGCCGAGGCGGGCGGGACGGTGAGCCACCTGCACGCGCGGCTGCTCTGGTGCCAGATCGACGGCAGCGATCTCGTGGAGCTGCGCGATCGCGTGCTCGTTCCGGCCTTCGCCGAGTCTCTGGCCGACCCGCACGTCGACCCGACGATGCTCGCGGATCTCGCGGGCCTCGTGGCTCTCGTGCCCGAGCCCGACGCCGCCGACGCCGCGGCGCAGCCGGTTTGGAAGGCCATGCTGGCGGCCCTCGGGCACGCGAGCGAGAAGGTGCAGCGTGCCTTCAGCACGCGGCGCGCGGCGGCGGCGCACGAGCGCGCCACCCCGCCGCCCATGATCAAGAAGGTCAACTTCTGCAACGCCGCGAGCGCCACGCCCTTCCCAAAGCTCGAGCAATGAGCGGCGCGCCCCCGAACGCGGGCGCCGCGGGCGGCGGTCGCACCGTCCTCGACATGAACGGCTACCAGTGGACGGTGCTGTTCGCCGCGTGGCTCGGCTGGGGCTTCGACGTTTTCGACGGGCTGCTCTTCAACTACGTCGCGCCCAACTGCGTACCCACGCTGCTGGGCCTCACGATCGGCTCGCCCGAGGCCAAGAAGGCGACGCTCCTGTGGGGCGGCATCCTCACGTCGATCCTGCTGCTCGGCTGGGCGGTCGGTGGCATCCTCTTCGGCCACGTCGCTGACCGCATCGGGCGCACGCGGACGCTCATGCTGACGATGCTGCTGTACGCGTTCGGCACGGCGGCCTGCGCGGCCGCGCCCAACATCTGGGTGCTCATCCTCTGCCGCGTCGTCTGCAGCCTCGGTATCGGCGGCGAGTGGGCGGCGGGCGCCGCCATGGTCGCCGAGGTCGTGCCCGAGAAACGGCGGGTCGAGGCGGGCGCGCTGCTCTACACCTCGGCGCCCGCGGGCCTCTTCCTCGCGACGTGGGCGAACTTCCAGATCGCGGGCGTCTTCTTCAAGGGCGCGCCGGAGACGTCGTGGCGCTACGTCTTCCTGTGCGGGCTCGTTCCCGCGGCCGTCGCGTTCGTCGTGCGGACGTTCGTGAAAGAGCCGGAGCGCTGGAAGCGAGCGGTCACGGGCGCCGCCCACCCCCGCCTGCGCGAGCTCTTCACGCCCGCGATACGGCCGC
>DASZFV010000384.1:0-3554 GCA_035939455.1 Polyangia bacterium | reverse complement strand
GGCAAGGGGTTCGTCACCGAGGTGATGTCGGACAGCAAGGTCGAGATCACCTTCAAGGACTCGCGGCGCGTGCTCGTGCACAACCGCAAGGACATGCCCGGCCTGCCGCTCGCGGCGGAGGGCGACGGACGGCCTTCGAACGCCAAGGTGAGCGGCACGAAGGGCGCCAAGGGCAAGGCGCCCGCCGCCACGCCCGCGAAGCTCGCTACAGCGAAGCCCGCAGCAGCGAAGCCCGCAACGGCGAAGCCCGCAGCAGCGAAGCCCGCAACGGCGAAGGCGGCCAAGGAGGTCGTCAAGCCGCTCGTCAAGGAGAGCGCCGCCGTCGCGGCGGCCAAGAACGCGAAGAATCGCGCCAAGGTCCCGCCGCCGAAGACCTCCCCAGCCGCCAAGGCCGGCGACGCCAAGCGGACCGCGTCGCCGCCGCGCGCCGTGCGCCCGGTGGCGAGCGCGAAGAAGAGCTCGAAGCCGGCGAAGTCAGCCAAGCCCGTCAAGAAGGCCAAGGGCAAGAAGTAGCCCCTGCGGCGTCGCCCCTCAGCGCACGAGGAGCACGTATAGATCGTAGAGGGCGTGCGTGTAGACGGCCACGGCGAAGCCGCGGAAGCAGAAGAGGAGGCCGAAGCAGGTCCCCGCGAGCACGCGAAACATGAAGACGCCGATCGTGAATGGATCGCCGTAAGGCGGGATGTGGTGCATCGCCGAGAACAGCACCGACGAGATCCCGAGGGCGATCGTGGCGGCGACCCAACGGCGCAGGCCCACGCCGCGCTCGAGCAGCGCCGCGAGGCCGGCCAGCAGGCCGAGGCGAAAGACGGTCTCCTCGTAGACGCCAGCGCCCAGCGACATGACGATCCGCGTGCCGAAGCCCTGCGCGGCGATGCCGCCCGCGAGGCGGGGCGAGATCCCGAAGACGCGGGTCATGACGAACACGATGAGCGACCCCATCGTGAGCGCGTAGATCGCGCTCTCGATGAGCACGCGCCACACGATGCCGGGATCGAACTGCTGGCGCCGCCGGAGCACGAGCACACCGACGGCGAAGGCCGCCGCGACGACGGCCGTGTAGCCGAGGTAGGCCGACGTCGAGAGCCCGAGGTTCCGGAACAGCAGCACCGTGAGGAAGTCGGCGCCGTTGAGCATGGGCAGCGTGAAGAGTACGCCGACCTGGTAGACAAGAAAGAGCGGGAAGACGAGGACGAGGCTCGTCAGCAAATTGCGCGGGTCTTGCTTGAGCTTGGCCTTGAGCTTCATCGGGCCATCCTGCGCGACCCGGGCGATTCGGGCTTCTCCTCGGGCAGGCCGGCCTTGGCCTCGAGCTCCTTTATGGCCGCGGGCAGCTCCTTCTTCATGCAGCGGGTGTTGGCCCCGCCCAGGCGGAAGAGCCCGCCGATGCTGCGGCCGCGCAGGTCGCGCAGCGCGGGGAGCGCGCGCGGGTCGCCGAGATCGCGCAGCTTCTCCACGAGCATCCTCTTCTCCTCACAGCCGTGCGCCTTCTTGAGCTGTAACATCGCGAGGCCGACGCGGTCGACGCGGTCGCCCTTGCCCATCTCCTCGAGGGCGGCCGCGGCGCGCTGGCGGCGCGCGAGCTCGGAGCTGTCGTTGGCGACCTTGACGAGCAGCTCTGCGGCCGGGGCGCCGATCTTCTCGACGGCGAGATCGAGGGCGGCGTCGGCATTGCGCGGCTCGACGAGCGCCTGCTCGACGTGCGCGAGCAGCACCGGGTCGCCACGGAAGCCGGCGTCGAGGCCGATGGCCGCCCGGTATTGCGCGAGGGCCTCGGCGTGCTTGCCCTCGGAGAAGGCGACGCCTCCCAGCATGTAGCGCACGCGCGCGTCGCGCGGACTCTCGGAGAGCTCGTGCTCGAGCGCGGCCCGCGCCGAGATCGTGTTGCCGCTCTCGATCGAGCCCTGGATCTTCTTCAAGCGATCGGCGAGCGCGGGAGGCGGCGGCGCCGGGCGCGTGGGCACGGAGACGAGCGCCCGGTGCTGCGCGCCGCGCCGGTAGGCCGCGATCGAGACGATGGTGACGACGGTGAGCGCGAGGCCGAGGGCCCGCCCGCCCGAGAGGAAGCGCCCAAGGCGATCGAGCGTCCCCGCGGCCGGTGGCTCGGCGACAACGCCCGCCTCGACGCCAGCGTCGGCGAGCGCCTCCGCGTCCTCGAGCGCCTGAAGGAACGCGCCGGCGGTCGCGAAGCGGTTCTCGCGCGACTTCTCGAGGGCCTGCAAGATCACCTGCTCGAGCGCGACGGGCACGTCGGCGGACGGGCTCACCTCGCGGATGCGCGGCGGCGCGTGCGCCAGATGCATCGAGATGATCTTGACCTTGTCCTCGGATTCGAACGGCTTCCGACCCGCGAGCATCTCGTAGAGGATGACGCCCGCGGCGTACATGTCCGCGCGCGGATCGACGACCTCGCCGAGCGCCTGCTCGGGCGAGAGGTACTCCGGCGTCCCGAAGATCACGCCCGCCTGCGTGAGCGCCGTGCCGGCGGGGTTATGGCCCGAGACGGGCTCGGTGACCTTGGCGATGCCGAAGTCGAGGATCTTGACGACGTCGGACTGCCCGTCGCGCTCGACGAGCATGATGTTGTCGGGCTTGAGATCGCGGTGGACGACGCCGGCGCCGTGCGCGTGCTCGAGCGCGCGCAACATCTGGCGCACGATGTTGAGCGCGCGCGCCCGCGGCATCGGCCCTGCCTTGATGACCGAGGACAGCGACTCGCCCGCGAGGAACTCCATGGCGAGGAACAAGGCGCCCTGGTTCGTGCGGCCGAAGTCGGTGACCGCGATGATGTTGGGGTGCGCGAGCCGGCTCGCCGACTCGGCCTCGCGCTCGAAGCGGCGCGCGAACTCCTCCTTGCCGCCGAGCTCCGGCAGCAGGACCTTGATGGCGAGATCGCGGCGCATCATCGTGTGCTCGGCCCGATAGACGGCGCCCATGCCCCCCACTCCGATGCGGCTCACGACGCGATAGCGGTCGCCCACGACGGCCCCGATGAGCGGATCGACGACGGTAGCGCCGCAGCGAGGGCAGAATGTGTCCTCGAGCTGGATCTCCCACGCGCAGCTCGAACAACTTGCCATGAGGTCACGGCGCCGGGGGGCGCTTGGCTCCGGTGGCGGTGGCGGTGACGGGCCTGGGCTTCGCGGGGGTCCGGGCGGCCGCCGCGTTCGCGACGGGCTGCGCGGGCGGGCGGACGACGGCGACAATCTCGAAGCGCGGATCGAGCAGGCGACGCGCGACATGCGCGACGGCGTCGGGCGTGACGGAAGCGAGGTCGGCGGCGGCGCGTCTCGTGCCCAGGGCCTCGTCTCTCGCGAGGGCGGCCGCGACCGCGCCGCGGCTCTCGAGGGCGCGCGCCGCGGCGCCAACGAGCAGCGTGCGCGCCCGCTCGACCTCGGCGGGAAGGAACAGGCTCGCCGCCGCGCGCGCTACGGCGGCGCGCAAGCTCACGACGGCCGGCTCGACGCCCGCGGGCGCGCTCGCGAGGTCGAAGACGAGCGCGCCCCCGTCGAGCCCCGACCACGCCGAGGAGTGCACGAGCGAGACGCCGCCGA
>DASZFV010000383.1:0-8988 GCA_035939455.1 Polyangia bacterium | reverse complement strand
GAGAATGCCCTCCTCGTCGTCGACGCACAGGATGTGCTCGCGCAAAGCGGTCACGACGGCGAGCCCTCGGGCGGCGGAAGATCGGGAGTCCTCGCAGCGTCCGGTGCTTCCGGCGCCGGGTTGGGCTGCGAGCTCGTGCTCGGCGCCGACAACATGGCACCGACGGTCGCGTCCATCGCCGATGAGCCGCGTTGCGCGCTCGCGGGCGGGCCGTCCACGGGCAGGCGCATCGTGAAGCGCGTACGCCCGGGCTCGCTCTCGACGTGCATGGTCCCGCCGTGCTTTTCGATGATGCGCGCGCAGATGCTCAGGCCCAGGCCCGTGCCTTCGCCCTTGCCCTTCGTCGTGAAGAATGGGTCGAAGATGTGAGGCAACACGTCCGCCGGAATGCCCGGTCCCGAATCCTGGATCGACACTTGTACGTCACCGTCCTCGACCTTGGTCTCTATCACCAGCTCCCCCCGGTTCCCCATCGCCTGAGCCGCGTTGTGGATCAGGTTTGTCCACACTTGGTTCAGCTCACCTACATACGCCGTGATCGGCGGAAGTTTTCCGTAAGAACGCCTCACAATAATGCCGATCTCTCCGTACTTCAACTGATGCGACAGGATGACGAGCGTGTCGTCGAGCCCGGCGTGCAGATCGACCTGCTCGAGGGGTGCTTCGTCTAAACGTGAGTAGCGCTTGAGGGCGCCGACGATGCGCCGAATCGAACCGATTGCGGTGCGGATGGTGCCCGCCGAGCGCGCGAGGAAGCCGATCTCGCGCAGGTAGCCCGCGAGGGGCGCGAGGCTGCTGCCGCCCGCGATTCCGGGCAGCTCAGGCGCGATGCGCTCGCCGAGGTCGCCCAGCTCGGCGAGCATGGCGGCCGCGACGTCGGCGTCGACGTTCCCTGCGAGCATTATCTTGAGCCGCCTGGCGCGCGGACGCGACTCGAGCGTCGCCGAGAGCGCCGCCGTCGTCATCTCGGGCAGCAAGCCGTCGACGAGCTCGAAGTACTTGCGCAAGGCGCCGGACGGCAGCTGGGCGACGAAGAGGTCCGACGAACAGTGGCCGAGGCGCTTGACGGTGTCCTGGAGGGCGTCGACGAGGCCCTGCACGGCGGCGGCGGGCGAGTTGATCTCGTGCGCGATGCCGGCGACGAGCATGCCGAGGCTGGCCATCTTCTCGGCGTTGATGAGCTGGCCCTGCGCGGTGCCGAGCTCGCGCAGCGTGCGCTCGAGCTCGAGCTTGGCGTTCTCGAGCTCGGCCGTCCGCTCGCGCACGCGGCGCTCGAGCACCTCGGAGAACGCGCGCACCTCGGTGTACAGGCGCGCGTTCTCGATGGCGGTCGCCGTCTGGTCGGCGAAGGTCACGAGCAGGCGCAGGTCGGCCTCCTCGAAGGGCGCCTCGCCCGGCCGCCCCACGACGATGACGCCCACCATGCGGTCCTTGAGCGTGAGGGGCGCCGCGATGACGGGACCCGTGAGGCCCGCGGCGCGCGCGCTCCGCATGAGCTGCGGGTCGGCCTCGACGGCCGGCGAGCGGCGTGCGCGCCCGAGCTCGGCGACGGCGCCCGCGAGTCCCGCGAGCGCGTGACCGATGTCGGCGCCCGCCACGGCGCGCACCGCGAAGGTCTTGGGCGGTTCCTCGACCGCGAGCGCGATGGCGACGGTGCCGCCCGATAGAACGTTGAGCGCCTCGCGCACGACCGAGCGCAGCACCTCGTTGAGGTCGACGACGGAGCTCACGGCGCGACCGACCTGGTGCACCGTGACGAGCTCGCGCACGCGCGCGGCGAGGCCCTCCTGATTCTCCTTGAGGCTGCGGGTCATGACCCGGAACGCCTCGGCGACGTCGCCGATCTCGTCGTCGGTGTCGATGGCGATCTTCGTGTCGAGATCGCCGCGCGCGACCGACAGCGCGCCCGAGTGCAGCCGCTGCAGCGGCCGCGTCATGCGACGCGCGAGAAGCCCGGACAGGACGCTCGCGAGGAGCAGCGCCGCGAGCACGCCGAGCGCGAGGGCCGTCGTGGCGCGACGGCGGGCGGCGGCGACGGGCTCGCGGTCGACGGCGACGCCCATCAGGCCGACCGGCGCCGCGTTGACGTCCTGGAGCTGGCCGAAGGCCACCGAATAGGCGTGCGCGTCGACCTCGAGTGGCACGACGCGCGCCGAACCGCCCTCGAACTTCGTCTCGACGATCTCGGCGGGTACGGGAGGGCCGCGCAGGCGGGCCCCCGTGGCGCCCATGAAGGTCGAGGCGTTCGGCTGGCGCCCGCGGTAGACGACGACCTCGCGGCCCGCGCCGAGGGCGGCGCGCAGGCGGTCGACGACCGCGCCGTCGATGGGCACGGTGACGACGACGGTCCCGAGCAACCGCAGCGCCGGATCGACGAGGGGCAGCGCGGCGCGCACGACGAGCGCGCCGCCGGTCGGCTCGATGCTGACCGTACGCTCGTAGGAGAGCGCGCGTCGCACGACGGGGGAGCGGTCCGCGGGAGCGAACTCGCCGCGTCCCGGGCCCGCGAGCAGCTCGTTGCACGCGCCCTGCGCGCAACGGGCGACGATCCGGCCGAGCCCGTCGGTGACCTCGAGCAGCGCTGTCGGCTGCGCATACGAGAGCTCGCCGAGGCGCTGCCGGACGTCGCCGGGCCGGCGCGCGAGCGCCCGCAGCAACGCCGCGTCCTCGCCCACGGCGGCGGCCGCCGTCGCGATGCGCTGGACATGCTGGAGCAGGAGGCCGCGCGCCACCTGGAGGCCGCGCACCGCCTCGAACTCGATGCCCTGCTCGACGCTCGAGAAGATGAGCGCCACGGCCACGAGCGACACGGCGAGCACGGGCGCGAGCGCGGCAACGACGAGCGCCGCCGTCACGCGGCGGCGCAGACCGCGACGGCGCAGCGGCGCGACCGCTGGCAAGGACGCTCCCGGGCCGCTGTGGCGCCTTCGATCGAAGATCCCCGACAACCGGAAGAGGCTCGACGCGCGCACGTCGCTCGAGCGCGCCGCCGGTCCCCCGGGCGCCTCGATCTCGCCGGCGATCTTGTCCGGCTTGTCGGACGATCCAGACGACCCGGAAGACTCACTCATGGCACGCGTTCCACGCCGCGGTAGAGGCCGATGGCCGAAGGTTGCACGACGAGGCCGCGCACGTCGGCCCGCGTCGCGAAGATGACGTTGGAGTGGGCGAGCGGTACCCACGGCACGTCGGTCGCGAGGATGGCCTGCGCCTGCGAGTACAGGCGCTCGCGCTCGGTGCGTTCGGTCGTGCGCTGCGCGACCCCGATGACGTCGTGAAACCACGCGTTGCTGTAGAAGGCGACGTTCGAGGGCCGGCTGCCCGTCGTGTTGTCGGAGTCGAGCAGCGTGTAGAGGAAGTTGTCTGGGTCGCCGTTGTCGTTGAACCACCCGTGCAGCGCCAGATCGTGCTCACCCGCCCAGAGCGCGCGCTGGTGCTCGACTGGCTCGTTGAGGACGATCTCGACGGGGACACCCACGTCGGCGAGGCAGGTCTGGATGATCGCGGCCACGCGCTCGGGCGCGGGCATGTAGGGGGTCGCCGCCGACGGCGCGTAGAGCTTGAGCGGCGCCGCGCGGTCGAAGCGCCAGCCCGCCTCCGCGAGCATCTTGCGCGCGCGCTCCGGATCGTAGGGATAGGTCACGACGTCGGTGCGCGCGCCCCAGACGTTGGGCGGCAGGGGCCCGATCGCGGGGATGCCGACGCCCTGGTAGACGAGTTTGACGAGCGCGTCGCGGCGGATGGCCGTGGCGATGGCGCGACGGATGCGCGCGTCGTCGAGCGGCCGGCGCTGCGTGTTGAGCGCCAGATAGGAGACGAGCGCGGCCGGCGCCATGACCAGGCGCAGATCCGGGTGCAGGCGCACGAGCGGCAGATCGTCCGGCGCGAGCTGCTGGATGATGTCGGCCGAGCCCGACTCGAGCGCCTGCAGGCGCTGGCGCGAGTCGGGCATGACGAGCAGCACGAGGTAGCGCGTGCGCGGCGCGCGGTCCCAGTACGTCGGGTTGCGCTCGAGCGTGATGCGATCGCCCGGGATCCACTCGACGAAGCGGTACGGTCCGGCGCCCACGGGGTGGCGGCCGAAGCGGCTGCCGAGCTGGCGCACGGCCGTGGGTGAGACGATCGCCGCCGGGCCCATCGCGAGGTTGGCCAGGAACGGCGCGTACGGGCGATCGATGTCGAACTGCACGCGCAGCGGCGTGACGGCCCGCACGCGGCGAATGTTGTGGAACGAGCGCGTCCAGGCGAAGTCCGCCTCGTGAGCGGGGTGGTCCGCGAGGAGCTGGCGCTCGAAGGAGAAGACGACGGCGGCCGCGTCGACGGGCGTGCCGTCGTGGAAGAGGACGTCGGGCCGCAGCTCGAACGTCCACACCGTGCCGTCTTCGCTCACGGACCAGGTCGTCGCCAGGTCGGGCTCGGGCTCGAGGCGGCCCGGCGCGAAGCGCACGAGGCGCCCGTAGACCTGCTCGGCGACCTCGAGCGACTCGATGTCGGTGGCGCGCGCCGGGTCGAGGCTCACGGGCTCGGCGGCCCGCGCGACGACGAGGCGGTCCGCGCTCGCGGACGCCGCGCCGGAGCCCGAGCAGCCGCCCAGGGGCGCGCCGAGACCCGCGGCTAGCGCGACCGCTGCGACGACGGCCAAGCTCGCCGCGAGCCCTCGACGGCCGGCGGACGGCGCGGGCCCGGTCATCGCGCGCCCCGCGCTCCGCGCAAGCGGATGCGGATCTCCTGCTGCTCGAGGCCGTCGACACGGCGCAGGTCGGCCGCGACGCCGGGGTAGTCGGCGGGCTCGACGCGCGTGAGCGGCAGCGTCGATTCGCGCGTCAGCACGAGGACGTCCACGTCGGGCGACCCGGGGCGCAGGCGGCGCTCCTCGACGAAGCGGTAGGCGCCCTTGCGCTCGACGCGCCCGTCGGCCGCCGCGCCGAGCGGCTCGACGAGCTGGGCGGCGCGCGGCAGCTCGACCGTGGCCGTCATGTGGAAGGGGACGTCGAAGCCCAGCACGAGCGTCGTCGAGCGCCGCGGCTCGGTCGCGAAGCGGCGGCCCGGCTGCGACCGGAAAAAGGTCGGCAACAGCCTCATCTCGTGGTCGCCTCTCACGGCGAGCTGGGGACTGACGAACGAGTAGCGGACGTGGACGGGTTGCACGGCAGCGCCCGGGGCGTCCCTCGGCAACGTCACCTCGAGGTCGCGTAGGCGCGCGCCCGGGAATTGCACGCCGAGCCAGCGTTGCTCGAAGTCCTGGCGCAGCCGGGCGCGATCGGCCCCGAACTTTTCGACGAGCTCCGCCCACTCGAGCGCGGGCCACCCCGTGAGCTCCTCCGTGGCGACGGCCACGCCCCCGCCCTGATCGTCGAGGCGGATCGCGACGTCCACGGAGCGATGATCCGCCGCCCCCGAGCTGCGCGCCACGCCCAGTCGACCGTCCGGGAGCGAGAGCGTGCGCGCGCCGTCGAGGTTCGGCGGCAAGTAGCCGAAGGCGGCGTGGCGCAGCCTCGGATCGACGTAGACGGGGGCGCGACCGGCGGGAAGCTCGATCTCGATGAGCGCGTCGGCGAAGTCGTCGAGCTCCTGGGCCGGCGCGGGCGCCGCGGCCTCGGCGACGAGGCGTGAGCGCGCCAGGACGGGCCGCGCCGGCACGCCGAGCTCGCGCAGCAGCGCGAGGATGAGGGCGAGGCGGTTGCCGCTGCGGCGCGCGAGCGTCTGCGTGGCGCCGTCGCGCAGATCGTCGGCGGCCTCGATGTTCTCAGTGACCCACGCCACGACGGCGGCCGCGAGGCGCGCGCGGTCGTCAGGCGCGGAGTTCGAGGGGTCCGGCCTCGCTGCGCTCGGCACGGCGGCCCCTTCACGCCCTGCCCCTGCCCCGCTCACTGCGCTCGGTCTAGCGGCGAGCTGGCGGGCGCGCTCGCGCAGCGCGGGCGACGAGCGGGTCGTGCCGAAGAGCTGCTCGGCGACGTAGCGCGTCCACGCCTGGAACTCGAGCGCGCTCGACGCCCGCACCGAGGGGACGTATTCAGTCGCGGGAACGGCGGCGCGCTCGACGAAGAGCTGCGGTACCGACGTCGTGGCGAAGGTCGTCACCGTCGTGTCGTCGGGACCGTTTTGCGCGCGCGGCGCGGGCGCGCCGCCGCGCCGGTCGAAGACCAGCTTCGTCAGGCGCGGCGTCACGAGCACGAGTTCGGTGCGGTCGAGGGGAGCATCGAAGGACTGAAAATAGAAGCGGTCGCCCAGGAAGCCCGGCGCGAAGGCTCCCGCCGCACCCTTCGCCTCGAGCAGCTCCCACTCGATGTAGTCGCCGATCGCGACGTTGGAGGCCGAGATGGTCTCCTTGCCGGCGATCTCCTCCGGCTCGCGCGTCGTGCCGTCCGGCTTGTGCGTGCGCAGGGTGAGCACCTCGGCCCCCGCCGGGACCTCGACCTCCGCCCACCGGTCGATGGCGTCCTTGCTCTGCACGCGGACGATCTCGTGGGTCAGCGTCATCTGCGCACCGTCGGGGAAGATGCGCTCGACCGATCGGTCGAGCACGACGACGGCCGGCGCGTCATAGTGGCGCCCGCTCGCGGCGAAGTCGGCGATGACGGCGCGACCGTCGAGCCTGTAGGCGTCGAGCGGCAGCGGAACGGCGAGCGCGCGGGCCGCGCGCCGCACGTCGGCGGCGTCGGGGCGCAGGGCGAGGGCCGCGAGCGCCGTGCGCCGCGCGTCGGCCTCGTGACCCATGGCGGCCTGCGCGTCGGCGAGCCGCACGCGGAGGGATGGGTCGGCCGGCGCGCGCTCGACGAGGGCCGCGAGCGCGGCCAGCGCGTCGTCCCGTCTTCCCTCGGCCCCGAGCACCTGGGCCAGGTCGCCCAGGGGCTCGTCGCGGTCCGGCGCGAGGCGCAGCGACGCACGCAGCGCGCTCTCCTCGGCGTCGAGCGCACCCCGCGCCCGCAGGCGCTCGAGGCGCGTCTCCGAGGTGGCGTCGCAGGCCGCGAGCGCGTCCTCGAGCCGCGCGCGCTCAGCCAGATCTCGCCGATCGTCCGCGCGCCGCAGGAGCGCCTCGACGAGCAGGCAGGGCGCGTCGCTCGTCGGCCCGCCTGCGACCGCCGCGCGGTCGAGCGCGCGATCGGCGTCGAATTCGAGCCCCCGCGCGCGGAGCGCGTGCGCGAGGACGATCTCAGGCGCCCACCAGCGCGGCGCCGCGCGGGCGGCGGCGCGAGCGTCGTCGACGGCCTCCCGGAGGTGATCGCCCTCGAGCTCGATGGACGCCAGCGCCTGCCAGGCTCGCGCGTCGCCGGGGTCGGCCGCGAGCGCCGCCCGCAGGAGTCCGCGCGCCGTATCGCGGGCGAAGGCAGCGGGCCGAGTGGGATCGTCGCGGGCGATGGCCGCCGCCAGGGTCAGGCCGGGCGCGAAGCGGCGCCGCGACTCCAGCCTCGCGCCAAGCGCGAGCGCGGCGTCGGCGTCGCCCCGGCGGTTCGCCGCGAAGGCTTGCGCATACTCCGCAACGACGCCGGCGTCGCCGCCGGCGGGCTGCGCGTCGGCCGCGGCGACGGACGGCACGCCACGCCGCTCGGCGCCCCCGACGCGCGGGTCGACGAAGCGAACGACCGCGCCTGCGGCACGCGGCAGCAGGAGGAGCGCAAGCTCGCCGCGACCACCCGCCGTCGCGAGGTCGAGCTCGAGGTCGTGGCGTCCCGCAGCCAGCCGGATCCCGTAGGCACTCGCGCGCGGTCCCACGCGCGTCTCCGAGCCGTGGTGCAGTGCCGCCGCCCCGTCAACGGAGATGCGCGCCTCGTCGTCGGAGTCAAGGACGAGATCGTAGTCGCCGGCGGGCACCTCGACGGCGGCGCGGAAGCGCTCGGCGCCGGGACGGCCATCGCGCGCCGGCACGGTGAGGCGGCAGCCCGAGGTGTACGCCGGCCGCCAGGTCGTCGCGGGCGGTGTCGCCGTGGGGCGATCGAGATCGAGGTGCGGCAGCGGCCCGAGCGTGCCGGCGTCGAAGATGAGACGGGCGCAGCCTCGGCGGGTGGCCTCTCGCTCGAGCGCGCCCGCGTCGCCGGCGCGGCGGGCGGCGCGCTCGGCGAGGCGCGCGAGCTCGAAGCGCGCCTGCCACGGCAGCGACCGGGCGCCCGGCAGCGCGAGGAGCGCTTTTTCTGCAGCCGCGCGGCGCCGCCGTCCCACCTCGTCGTCGAGGGCGAGCGCCCGCCCCGCCGCCGCGGGCGCGAGGGTCTCCATCAGGGAGCGCTCTGACGGCCCCGCGGCGGCCAACGCCGTGAGCACGGCCGCGTAGTCATCGAGGGCCGCCGCGGGGTCGCCGTGCTCGTCGGCGAGCGCCGCGCGTCCGAAGCGCGCGAGCGCGTCGGTGGGCGCCGCCGCGAGTCGCGCGTCGAACGCGCGCGCGGCGTCTGACGCCCGACCGTCCTCGAGGGCGCGCCACCCGGCGAGCGTGACGTCGTTCCCGCCGCGGGCGTGCCCTTCGCCGAACAGGCCCGCGCACCCCGTGAGCACGAGCGCGACCGCCGGGCCCCAGAGGGTCTGGAGGACGCGCTTCACGACGCGTCCCCCGCGGGACCGACGCTGAGCCGGTCAGCGAACGCGGCATCGATGTCGCCGAGGAAGGTCCGGAAGGCGGCGTACTCGCCCGGTGGGATCCGGAAGCGTGTGACGTCGAGAAACGTGTGGACGCGCACGAGGCCGCCCGGCTCGGCCGTGACGTCGACGGTGAGGTGGCCGAAGGGCCCCGTGACCTGCCGGCGCGGGCCGCCCGCGCGCAGCGCCCACCCGGGCGGCAGCTTGTAGACGATCTCCTCGTCGTGCTGCCACGGATACGCGAGGACGAGCTCCTGCTTGCGCGCCCCCAGGCGGGCGTAGGTGCGGGAGAAGTCCGCCTCCCGCACGGCGACGGGGAGCGTGACGCCCCTGGCCGCGTCCGCGCCCGAGGTCGGCACGCCGAGGCGACTGACGTCGGCCACAGATCTCACGACGACGGGGGCCTCTCGGTCCTCGATGCCG
>DASZFV010000382.1:0-3280 GCA_035939455.1 Polyangia bacterium | reverse complement strand
GCCGCGCGCCAGTGTCACGGCGGCGTCGACCACGCCCGCCCCGAAGACACCGGCGAACGTCGAGGCCGCGAGGGGCCCGTGCACGTCGCGAAGTCGCATTCGGTTCACCGTGGCTACCACGGCGGTGCGGCGCTGACAAATTGCGGCCCCGCTCGGACGCCCGGACTTGACGCCGTTCTTTGTGCGCGATACTTGCGGTCTCGCGTTGAGCGAGCACACTCGGAGCATCGTTCCTCCTTTTCTTTCCGCCCGACTCCCGGCCGTTCTGGCGTTCCTGCTCGCGAGCTGCGGCGGCGCCAAGATGACGCCCACGGCGCTGCTCGAGGCCGGCCCGCCGCCCGCGGCGGCCGCCGTCGCACGAGCCGCTCCCGCGCGGGCACCAGACGCCGACGGCACGCGGACCGTGATCGATCTCGCGACCAATCTGGTTCACGCGACCTCGCATCGAGACGGGCGGTTCGTTACCGACGCGTCGTCGATCGACTTTCTCAAGTACGTAGACGGTGGGTGGAAGACCTCGTTCGTCGTGGGCGAGCTCGATGTGGCCGATGGGAAGCCGGCCGCCCTCGTGTCAGGCCTCTCGGCGATGTTCTTCGTTCCCATCGACACGGACGGCGACGGCGCGGGCGGCGCGGCCCTCGCGGACTCGACGCTGTCGCTCCAGATGCGCGCGCTCGCGCCCAGGCAGCGCGTCTCGATCTTCGTCAACGAGAGGCCCGTGAGCACGATCGAGGTGGACACGGTCGCGAAGCGCTACGACGTCAACGTGCCGGGCGGCGTGCTCAAGCTCGGCGACAACCGCGTGCGCCTCACGTTTAAGGCGGCGGCGACCCTGCCGGGTGGCAGGCGCGCGGCTGCAGCGCTCGAGAAGGTGGCGCTCGGACCGGCGTCCCTGGGCCCGCCGAAGGGCGAGCTCGGGATCGCCGCCGCGAGCGAGGTCACCGCGGGTGGCCTCAGACGGCGCGCCGTCGTCCCCGGCAGCGGCGCCTCACGCGTGTCGTTCTACGTGCAGCTGCCCGAGGCGGCCCAACTCTCCGTCGGATACGCGGCCGCGACCGCGGGTGCGAGCGTGCTCGTGCGCGTCGCCGTCGACGGACAACCCCTGCGCACCCTCCACGAGGGCAACGCCAAGTCCGCCTGGACGGACGTCTTGCTGCCGCTCGGCGTCGCCTCCAAGCAGGCGGCGCGCATCGATCTGGTCGCGCACGGCGGCGACGTCGCGTGGGCCGAGCCGCGCATCGTCGTCATGACGCCGCCGCCGCCCGCGCCCGTGGCGCCCGTCCGCTTCGATCACATCTACGTCTGGATGGTCGATACGCTGCGCGCCGACAAGGTGCACGTCTTCAACCCGAAGACGCGCGTGCAGACCCCGAACTACGACGCCTTCGCCGCCGACGCGACGCGCTTCGCGTGGGCGCAGGTGCCCGGGACGTGGTCACTGCCCTCGCACGCGTCGCTGCTCACGGGCGTTTACCCGACCGTGCACAAGGCGGTCGCGCACGAGGCGCGCCTCTCGAAGGACGTGCCCTTTGTCGCAGAGGACATGAAGGAGGCCGGCTACCGCACCGGCATGTTCTCGTCGAACGGTTACGTGTCGGCCAAGTGGGGCTTCGATCGCGGCTGGGACATCGACCGCAACTTCATCCGCGAGTCGCTGCCGAACGGCGCCGTGTACCTGTGGAAGACGGCCAAGGCCTGGATCCTCCCCGGCCTCAAGGCCGGCAAGCGCGACTTCGTCTACCTCGCGACCGTCGAGCCGCACGTCATCTACAACCCGCCCAAGGCGTTCCTCGTGAAGTACTGGGACAAGCCCTACGTGGGGCCCATCAAGCCCGCGCTCACGGGCGCGCAACTCGGGTCGATCAAGGCGGGCAAGCTCAAGGTCAACGACAACGACAAGGCGTACCTCGAGGCGCTGCACGACGCCGAGATCACGCAGAGCGACGACGCGTTCAAGACCTTCATCGACGATCTCAAGGCCGCGGGCGTCTACGACAAATCGGCCGTCATCGTCGTCTCCGATCACGGCGACCAGTTCTACGAGCACGGCAGCGTTGGCCACGGCGACACCGTCTACCAGGAGCTCACGCACGTACCGCTCATCATCAGAGCCCCCGGGGTCTTCCCGCGAGGCCATGTCGTCGACGCCGACGTCGAGATCACCGACGTTTATGCCACGATGCTCGCGCTCGCGGGCATCAAGCCCCTGCCCATCGTCGAGGGCGCGTCCCTGGTGCCGCTCGCGCTCGACGAGGTGAGCGCCGGTCCGCGCGCCGCGCTCACCGTCGACGGCCAGGTCGCGCGCGGCCTCAAGGTGCAGCGCTACCGGCTCGTGCACTACGGTCCGGGCCGCATCGAGCTCTATGACGAATACGAGGATCGGCGCGAGCAGAAGAACGTCGCGCCCGAGCGCCCGATCGCGCTGCGCCAGATGCGCGGCGTCCTCGGTCTGCTCTACGCGTACGAGACGAGGTGGACCAAGTCGCGCTGGGGAACCGCCGCGAACGTCACTGCGGAGTTCCTCGCCAAGGCGGGGCTGCCCGGCCACAAGGGCCCCGATCCCCATGCGGCACCTCCGCCGCCGTAGTCCACGCAACGCTCTTTGCGCGCGAAAAACGAGAGCGTGTTTCCGCGGGGAAACAGCTGGGTTTCACGTCGGGATTTATTTGCGTTCGTGGTTTGCGCTTCTAGACTGGCACCACGATCATGAGTGCCTGGTTGGGGCGAAGAATGGAGCCGAGGGTCGCCTATCGCGAGCCGGTCCGCGTGATCTGGCCGGGCGAGGTGAGCGGCGTCGTCGCGCGCGCGGTGAACCTGTCGTCTGCGGGGATCCTCGTCGACGCGCCCACGCCCACGCCGTGCCCCGTGGGCTCCGACGTCCTGTGCGACGTCATTCTGCCTCACGGTCCGCGCCTCCTGCGCGGGCGCGTCGCGCACCGCCGGCTGCTGTCCGCGGCGAAGGTCGGTATGGGTATCGAGTTCGTCGATTTGTCGCCGCACGAGGTCGCCGAGCTGCGCGACGTCATCGACGAGAGCGACGAGAAGCCCCAGCGCGTAAAGGTGCGCTTCGAGGGCACGAACCAGGTCGTGCGCGCGCGCGCCGTTGCCACCGACGAAGGCTTTCGGCTCGCGACGTCGCTGCCGTTCTTGAAGCCCGACACCGAGGTGGACATCGCGTTGTCGCCGGACGCGACCGTGAGCACGCGGGGCCGAGTGTCCATGGTCGCGCTCGAGAGCGGCGAGGCCGGCGGCGTCCCGCGGTTGCTCATAGACGTGCGCG
>DASZFV010000381.1:0-9464 GCA_035939455.1 Polyangia bacterium | reverse complement strand
TATGACGTGCGTGTCTTCACGAGCGGCCGCACCGCCCTGGCGCACCTCCTCGAGAGCCCCCCGTACGATCTCGTGCTCTGCGATCTCATGATGGCGGAGGTGTCGGGCATGCAGCTGTTCGACGACCTGCGCCGCCTTCGGCCGGGGCTCGAGGAGCGACTCGTCTTCATGACGGGAGGCGTTTTCGATCCGGCGGTCGCGGACTTTCTGGCCTCGGTCGAGAACGAGTGCGTCGACAAACCGTTCGACGTTCGGGCCGAGGTGCGCCGCCGCCTCGGCGCCCGCTGAGCAGAGTTTTCGCGGCGCTCGTCCGTCCGTGAGAAACTGGCCCGCACTCGATGATGCGCGGCACGACACGGGGCACGGCCGGAGGGTTGGCGATCATCGCGATCCTGGCCGTGTCGACGTCGCTCGTCGTGAGCTGGAAGATGCGCGCCGACGAGGGCCACCTGCGCGGGCTGCTGGCGGCCGAGATCGATCGCGGCTCGCTCGTGGGGCTCGGGCGCGCGCAAGCCATCGGCCGACGCGTCGTGCTCTCCGATCCCGACGACGCGGACTCGGCGGCGTTGCTGGCCTTCGCGGGCGCCCTGCTCGCGACGGAGTTCGGACAAGCCACGATCAACGAGGCCGAGTCGGCCGCCGCTCGCGCTGAACACGCGGGGGGGGCGGCCACGCGGGGGTCGGCGGCGGCCGTCGTCGCGGAGGCGGCGCGCGCCCTCGTGGCGCTGCGTCGGGGCAACGCCGGGCGCGCGCTCGAGCAAGCCACGGCCGCCGCGTCGGCTGGGAGCGACGGTCCCCAAGCGCGCTGCGCCCTCGGTCGCGTGCGCGCCGCGGCCGGCGATCTCGCGGGCGCGAGCCACGCGCTCGAGGCGGCCATGGTGGGCGCGCCCGGTTTCCTGCCCGCCAAGATCGCCTGGGCCGAGGTCCGCCTCGATCTGGGCGACGCCGCGGCGGCCGAGGCCGTGCTCGTGCCCATCGTGGCGCGCGCGCCCGAAGACATCCGGGCGCGCCTCCTGCTCGAGGAGGCGTCGCAGGCGCTCACGGCCGACCCGCCGGGGGCCCGCGAGGGCGCCGTTCGCGCGCCGGTCGTGAGCGCGTCGCTCGAGCCCTTCTGCGGGCAAAACGGCGCGCTCGCGCCTTATGTCGTCTCGGGCTGCGCGCTGGCTTGGTCGGAGCGCGCGCGCTTCGCGGGCGAGCGCCTGCGCGCCTCGACACAATCGCAGGCGGCTGCGCGGACGATGCCGGAGGAACCACGCATGCTTGCGCGCGCCGCGCAGCTCCTCGCGCAGGCGGGCCTCGTCGACAGAGCCGAGAAGCTCGTCGCGCGCGCGGCGCGCTTCGTCGCGCCCCAGGCGCCCGAGCTCGCCTGGGCGCGCCTCGCGCTCACGCTCGGCCACGGCCGGGCCGCGACGGCGCCTCCTGGCCTGCGGCCCATCAACGCCACGACGCGGGTCCTCGCGGCCCGCGCGGCGTTCGCCGTCGGGGGCGCGGGCGCGCTCGCGACGACGCTCGATGGCTTCGGCCCCGCCGTCGCGCTCGACGCCGATCTGCGGCTCCTCGAGACGCTCGTCTCGCGCGAGGGCGGCACGCCCGCCGTCGCGGCGACGTCGCTTCGGGCGAGGCAGGGCGCCGCCCAGCAATACGTCGACGGACTGCGCGCGCGCCTGGCGGGGGACGCGATGGGCGCCGCTGAGCACCTGTCGCACGCGCTCGCCGGGCACGCCGACGCGTGCCGCGCTGCCGGCGAGTACGTCGCGACGCTGCGCGCGCTCAAACGTCACGCCGACCCGTCCGCCTTCAGCGCGCTGCGCGCCGAGAACGCCGGCTGCGTGAACCTCCCTGCGCTCTGAGCGCGCGGCTTACGGCGTCGCGTCCGCGTGGCTCGGGTCGTGCTCGCCGCCCTCGGCGTCGAGGCGGTTCTCGCCGAAGTCGGTCCACTCCTGGTGCTCGTCGCGCACGTCTACGTGCACGAACTGCGAGACGGGGTAGTAGCCGATTCCCTTGACGCCCATGGCGCGCGCCAGGTCGCGGACCATGAGGGGGGTCATGCCGGGAACGCGAATGTCCGCGGCCATGCCGCGCGTGTGGTAGCTGAGCGTCGCGAGCGAGAACATGGGCGCGCGAAAGCCCGAGACGAGCTCGATCTTCTGCCGCGTGCGCGTCGCGATGCGATAGAGCAGCTCGATGAGGCGCGGGTCCATCGGCGTCTCTGCGCCCGTGCGCTGGCAGCGCATGAGGTGGCGCAGCGCCCGGTAGGAGGTCGCCTCGACCTCGCCGCTCGCGAGATCGAGCCTGACCTCGAGCTCCTCGCCCGTGTTCACCGAGCGCACGACGAAGTGTCCCTTCTGGCCCGCGGGGGTGTGCGCCCCCGCGCCCGACATCGCCCCGGTCTTGGCGTCGATGGCCACCTCGTCACCCGTGCCCGGCAGCGGATGCATCGCCACCGTGTCGGCGGCCTGCACCATGGCCTGCACGCGCTCGTCGAGCCGATGCAGCGAGCCGTTCATGTGCCACGACCCCGCCAAGAGGGCGGCCGTCGTCGCGACGAGCAGGAGGGCGACGATCGTCACCGCGCGCGGCAAGCCGCGCGGCAACGTGAAGGTGCGGATGGGCCGGCTCGCGTCGCTCGCGATGACGATGCGCAGGCGCTCGCGGCGCGGCGCCCCCGCCTCGCGGCGGATGCGTTCGAGCTCGGGCCCGGATCGGCGCGCGTCCGCCATTGTTTGCGCGCGCCCGTCAGGCCACCGGCGAGAGGTGGCGTCCCGACAGCGAACCGGCGTCGTCCGCCACGGGTCCGCGTCCCGACTCCTTGCCCATGCGGCTCGTCCCGCGGAAGACGCCCCCTGTCTCGATGCGCACGCTCTTGGCGTCGATGTCGCCCTCGATGCGTCCCTTCGCGAGGATCTCGAGGTGACCGCTGCAGGTCACGCTGCCGACGATCTGGCCCGCGACGACGATGTCGGTGCCGCGCAGGTCGCCGCGCACGACGCCGCTCTCGCCGACGACGATGGCGGCCTTGGACTCGACGTTCCCTTCGACGGTGCCGTCGATGCGAAAACCTCCGTCGGCGGTGAGATCGCCCCGGATCATCAGCGACTGCCCGAGGACGTTCTCGATAGGCTCACGCGACGCCGCTCGACCGTCCTGCGACTTCGATCCCCATGCCATGCGTGCCCTCCTGTGGTTGTCCCAATGCTCCTATCGGGCGCCCACAGGAAAACTGTAGGAAGGACGCGAGCTTCTGCGTCGCGACGGGGGCTGGCCGCGCCGGCGCCCCGGCGCCTACTCGCGGGGCGACGGGCGGCCGAAGCGCTCGGCCGAGCGCGCCTTGGCCTTGGCGGCCTCGACGGCCCGATCGCGGAACGGCGCCCCCGTGACGAGCGTGTCGACGAGCCGGCGCGCGATCGCCGCCACCTCCTCGACGCTGTTGTTGAAGACCCACTCGTTGACCTGCGACGGGGCGTTCATGCCCGAGAGCTTGCGCACGAATTGGAGAGAGGCCGCGCGGATCTCCTCGTCCGTCGCAGGCGGCTCGAAATGGAATAGCGTCTTGATGCTGCGGCACATGGTTCACCTCGAGGGATCGTGGTCTTCCGGCGACGCTAGCACCGTGTTCGCGGGGCGGGTAGGCGTGCCCCGCCTCATGCCCGCGCCCGGCCGGTGCCGCGGGCGTGGCGTGGAGTTACGCCCGGGTGACGGACCGCCCGCGAAAACCGGCCACCGGCAGTTGGCTCCGGTCTTGCTCTTACGAGGGCCATGCTAAAAATGGTGAAGAAGCGTGAACGGATTTTGGTCGTCGACGACGACGAGCCCTCGCGGGAGATCATGGCGGAGACGCTCGCCGAGGCCGGCTACACGGTCGAAGAAGCCGCTGACGGCTACGAGGCGCTCTGGATCGCGGCGCGGCGCAGCCCCGACCTGATCGTCTCCGATCTGTCCATGCCGGGCATCGATGGCATCGAGCTGGCGCGGCGGCTCCACGTCTTCGCGCAGGCGGTCCCCGTCGTGCTGACGACCGGGATCGAGGAGACGCGCGACGTCGTCACGGCCGCGCGCGAGTATGGCGCCGTGGCCTGTCTCAAGAAGCCCATGACCGTCGACGAGCTGCTGTGGACGATTGATCGTGCGCTCGTCTGCGCGGGCACGGCCGCGCCCGTGCCGACCACGCACGGAAGGCCGGCTCAACACTGACGGCGCGACGCCGGAGCGTGCGCGGGCGTTCGCCCCGAACGGCGGGCGGCTTGCGCACGCCGCGACGCGTGCAATTTACGTAGACGCTGCGAAACGTCTCGTTCGTGTGGTGTTTCGGGATGGTGCCGGGCAAGGGTCAGGCCAGGAGCGCGAGCAGATCCTCGCGCGTGAGGGCAGCTCCCAGCGCCGCGTCGCCGAGCGCCGCGTCGACGAGCCCGCGCTTCTGCGCCTGCAGATCCAGGATGCGTTCCTCGACGGTGCCTTCGGTCACGAGGCGGTAGATCGTCACGGGGCGCTCCTGGCCGATACGATGCGCCCGGTCCGCGGCTTGGTCCTCGACGGCGGGGTTCCACCACAGGTCGCAGAGGAAGACGTGGTCGGCGGCCGTCAGGTTGAGGCCGCTGCCACCCGCCTTGAGGGAGACGAGCATCACGGGCGGGCCGTCCTCCGACTGAAAGGCATCGGTGACGCCCGCGCGATCGCGGGTCGAGCCGTCGAGTCGACAGAAGGGGATCCCGGCGTGCGCGAGGTGGGGCTCGACGAGGTCGAGAAACGACGTCCATTGCGAGAAGACGAGCGCCTTGTGTCCGTCGGCGGCGGCCGTCGCGAGGGCCTCGAGGAGAACGTCGACCTTCGAGGAGCTCGCTGCGGTCTGCCCGGGCACGAGGGCGGGGTGCGACGCCGCCTGGCGCAGGCGCAGCAGCGCCTCGAGCGCCTTCATGACGCCGCCGCCCGCCTGCGTGAGGGCGACCACGTCAGCGCGCGACGCCGCGCGCACGGCGTCGTACACGGCGCGCTCGCGCTCGTCGAGCTCGATGCGCAGCACGGACTCCGTGCGCGGGGGCAGCTCGGGCGCGACCTCGCGCTTGAGGCGGCGCAGGACGAATGGACGAATGCACGCGCGCAGACGCTCCCGCACGGCCTTGTCGCCCGCGGCCACGGCGCGCGCCGTGCGGGCCTCGAAGTCGGCGCGCCCACCCAAGAGGCCGGGGTTCGCGAAGCGCATGAGGCTCCACAGCTCGTCGAGGCGGTTCTCGACGGGCGTGCCGCTCACGGCGACGCGCAGCTCGGCGGGCAGCGCGAAGGCCGCGCGCGCCACCAGGCTGTCGGGGTTCTTGATGGCCTGCGCCTCGTCGAGGAAGACGGCGCGCCAGGGACGTGCGGCCAGCCGCGCGGCGTCGAGGCGGAGGAGGGCGTAGCTCGTGATCGTGAGGTCGGCCGCCTCGTCGAGCGCGCGTCCCGGCCCGTGGTAGATCGAGACGCGTAGCCCGGGGCGGAAGCGCCTCGCCTCGCCGGCCCAGTTGTGCAGCACGCTCGTGGGGCAGACGACGAGCGTGCCCGGTCCGACGACGCACAGCGCTTGCAGCGTCTTGCCGAGGCCCATGTCGTCCGCGAGGACGCCGCCCAGACGCGCCGTGCGCAAGAAGGACAGCCACGCGACGCCGCGCAGCTGGTACGGCCGCAGCGTCGCCGTGAGATCGGCGGGCAGGGCCGGCTCGGGGAGGCGCTCGAAGCTCGCGAAGAGGGGCTCGAGGCGCTCGAGACCGTCGGGACGCGGCTCCTCGAGCTCGTCGCACAGCGGCCCGAGGTCACGCAGCGCGTGGGTCGCGAGGCGGCCCGCGGCGTCGCGCGCCGCGAGCAGATCGGCGAGCCGTTCGCCGTGCTTCGCGAGGAAGGCCTGCGGCAGCGCCGCCCAGCCGCCGCCCGCCGCGGCCATGATCGGCACGAGGCCGAGGCCCTCGCGCCAGGCGCGCACGACGGAGTCAGCGTCAACGAAGGCCGCCTCGGCGCGCCCGTCAGCGCGCGCGCCCTCGACCTCGAAGCGCAGCTCGAAGGTCACGTGCGGCGGGCCGCCGTCCGCGGCGGGCGTGCCCGCGAGCTCGAGGCGCGGCAGCAGCTTCCGCGCCTCGCCCACGACGGCGGTGGCGTCGCCCGTGAGCCCGCCGCGCCAGCGCCGGAGCTTCTCGGCGAACCGGGGCGCGTCCATGCCGCCAAAGGTCGTGCGGCGCCCGGGCAGCAGATCCAGCTCCGCGCGCAGCTCGAGCACGAGCGCGCGCTCGGCGGCGGCGTCGCGCACGGGGACGGGCCCGTCGCGCTGCACGAGCACGAGCTTGCCGTCGTCGACGCGCGCGAAGGGCGGCGAGCCGTAGACGAGCGTCGGCAGGACGGACAGCGCCTCGCCCGCGTGCGTGAGATCGAGCATGAGGCGCGGCGCGACGTCGCGCACGAGGCGCGGCAGCCGCCGGCTGCGCACGTCGACCTCGATCCGCCGCGCCAGATCGGGCAGCACGGCCGCCGCCAGCGTGCCCAGATCGCGCGGCGCGAACGCGCGCACCTGGGGGACGTGCTCGAGGCGGCCGCCGGTCAGCTCGAGCTCACCGAGCCGCTGCAGCGCGAGGCTGTCGGAGGCGCCGTCCTCGGCGACGAGCGCCACGCCGCCGCTCACGATCTCACGAATGGCGGGCGAGGCCTCGATCGTGAGGACGACCTCGTCGCCGCGGTCTTCGACGCGAGCGCGCGGCAGGAGCTCGTCGTCGGCGACGGCCACAGGTCGCCCGTCGAGCAGCACGCGATCGCAACCGGCGAGCATGCGCAGGAGCGCGTCGAGCTTGGTCACGGGCAGGGCGGCGCGCGATCCCGGACCGAGGAGCTGATCGGCGCGCAGGTCGACCTCCTCGGGGCTGACCGTCGCGGCGTCGGCGGGGCGCGACAGCAGCGCCGACAGGGTCGAGGCGAGCGGCGTCTCCTTGCCGTCGCTCACGACGGCGCGCGTGACGCGGAGCCCTCCCTCGGCGCGTGCCAACCTGTAGATGATGCGTCCCCAGACGCGCGCCGGGGCCCTCGGCACAGGTTGTCCCGCGGGCGGCCCCTCGGCGCTCGCGGCCTCGGCGCCGTCGTCGGTTGCTTGGGTTGGTTGCAGCAGGGAGATCGCGGCGGCCGCGACGTGCTCGCAGGGGCTGACCCGCCCGCCGCAGTCGCAGTCCCACTCGCGCTCGCCTGGATAGAGGACCACCGTGGGAGCCACGGTGCGGCCGGGACTCCGGACGCGGGCGACGATCTCCTCCTCGTCCTGCGACGCGACGAGGACGGCCGCGGCGCGCGCGAGCTTCACGGCGGTCGACCAGGTGCCGGGCCTGGCCGCCCTTCGGACGCTCTCGACGAGCCTTCTTACTGTTTGGGGGTTCAGTGGGGGGTTCAGTGAATGACCTCGGGGACCGATGTGGCCAATTTAGTTCATACGACCTTTACCCTCACCCAGTCTTGCGAGGTCACGCGATTTCGTGTGACAATGCCCGCCACCTGCCGTCTCCCCGCCTCAACTTCTACTAATCAGGAGATCCGAAATGCAGAAGACCCTCACCAAGTCCTCACGGGTCGCACTTGGAATCACCGTCCTCGGCGCGCTGGCCTTAGGGGGAATGGGCTGCGGTAGCAGCTCCACTCCAAAGACTGATGCGCACGACGCCAGCAAGGAGTCGGCCACGGGCGCGGCGGGCACGGACGGCGGCGCCGGAACGACGGGCACGGCTGGCACGGGCGGCGGCGGCGCCGGGACGACCGGCGCGGCGGGCACGGACGGCGGCGCCGGGACGACGGGCACGGCCGGTTCGGACGGCGGCGCGGGCCACGATGGGGCCGCGGGCACGGATGGCGGCGGCGCGGGCGCGGACGGCGGCGCGGGCCACGATGGGGCCGCGGGCACGGACGGCGGCGCGGGCGCGGATGGCGCGGGCACGGACGGCGGCGCGGGCACGGACGGCGCGGGCACGGACGGCGGCAGCGCGGGCGCCGACGCGGCGGCCGGCAGCGACGGCGGCGCGAACGACGCGGGCGATGCGTCCGACGCGAGCGACGCGTCCGATGTTCCTTGCCAGAACGCGTGCACCCTGGGAACCAAGCAGTGCGGTGGTGGCGGCATTCAGACCTGCGTGATGGGCTCGAGCACCTGCACGGTGTGGGGGACCGCAGCGGCCTGCGGCACGCACTCGTCCTGCACGGGCGTGTCGGGCTCGGCCGCCTGCACGTGTAACGTCGATCCGAATTGCGGCTCGGGAACGGCGACGTTCTGCGCGAGCGGCACGTCGCAATCGACGTGCGGCACGGACGCGAACGGATGCTTCTTCGTGCAGACGACGACATCTTGTCCGGCTCACGAGAGCTGCACGGGCAACAACCCGACGGGCGCCTGCACGTGCAACGCGCCGCCCGTCGACTGTGTGGGCGGCTCGGGCGCCACCTTCTGCGCGACGAGCGGCAGCGTCTCGACGTGCAAGACCGACTCGAACAGCTGCGTCTTCGCCGACACGCCGGTGACGTGCGCCACGCACCAGGCCTGCACGGGCAACCCGGGCGTGGGCGCCTGCAGCTGTGTGACCGACGCGACCTGCACGACCGTCGGCAGCATCTGCGCGAACGGCGCCTCGGTCGATTGCGAGAAGGACGGGAACAACTGCGTCTTCAACAACGGCACGACCACCTGCGGCACGCACCAGTCCTGCAACGCGGGCACGGGCCTCTGCCAGTGCAACGCGACGGTGTGCACCGCGACGGGGCCATTCTGCGATAGCGGCAACGTCTCGACGTGCGCGAAGGACGCCAATCAGTGCCTCTTCGTGAGCGCCTCGAACTCGACGACGTGCACGGCGAACGAGACCTGCACGGGCGCGGCGGGCGCGGCGAGCTGCCAGTGCAACGCGGCTCCCTCGGCCTGCGCGGGCGGCGCCGCCGGCTCGTACTGCACGGGCGCGAACGACGTCACGACCTGCGTGGCCGACCCGCACGGCTGCGTGACCGCGAACCCCGCGGTGACCTGCGGCGTGCACCAGAGCTGCACGGGCGGCTCGGGCGCGAAGGCGTGCACGTGCAACGCGGCCCCCGCGGGCTGCACGGCGGCGGGCACCTTCTGCACGAGCACGTCGACGCAGTCGGTCTGCCAGGTGGACGCGAACAACTGTCCCTTCTCACTCCCGGCAAACGACACCACCTGCCCGACGAATCAGACTTGCAAGGGTTCCGGCATCGGCCAGACCTGCACTTGCGACAGCACCTGCACCGCCAGCCAGGTGGGCACGTACTGCACCGACGTCCAACACCAGGCGGCCTGCACCAACGACGCCAACAGCTGCCACATCGCGGGGGCCCCGGTCGCCTGTGTCGGAATCATGACCTGCCAGGGCACCGCCGGCAGCACGGGCTCCTGCCAGTGCCCGGTGCAAGGCAAGACCCTGGGGACGGGGTGCATGACGGCCGGCAATACGACTTGTGCGGGCAAC
>DASZFV010000380.1:0-3833 GCA_035939455.1 Polyangia bacterium | reverse complement strand
GGGCCTCGGGCACGGGCGCAGGCTCGGCAGGCGCGGGCGCGGGCTCTTCGGCGTGGACGGCGATGAGCGCGGCGCCCGACGGCGAGAGCTGGTTCTCGAGGCGCGAGAACTCGAGCTCGCGGAAGAGCGCCCGCAGCCGTTCGCGATCGGGCTCGACGCGGTGGAGCTCCTCGAGCGTCTTGGGCAGCCGCACGTCGTCGCGCAGGCGGACGAGCTCGCGCGACGTGCGCACGAGCTCACGCGCGGCGACGAGCGCCTCGCCCCGCTTGCCCTTGACCTCGCCCGCGTGCTCGAGGAGCGCGTCGAGAGAGCCGTACTTGTTGATGAGCTCGGCGGCCGTCTTGGGCCCGATGCCGTCGACGCCTGGGACGTTGTCGATCGAATCGCCCATGAGCGCGAGCACGTCGCCGACCTGGGCGGGACCGACACCGAACTTCTCCTTCACCTCGGCCGAGCCGAGGCGCCGGTTCTTCATGGTATCGAGGATCCAGACGTCGTCGTTGCAGAGCTGGAGGAGGTCCTTGTCGGACGAGCAGATGACGACCTCCATGCCGGCCGCCCTACCCAGCCGCGCGAGCGCCGCGATGATGTCGTCGGCCTCGTAACCGGGCACCTCGATCGTCGTGAGCCCGAACGCCTCGACGACGGTGTGCACCATCGTGATCTGGCCCGCGAGCTCGGGCGGCATGGGCGGTCGGTGCGCCTTGTAGCCCGAGTAGATCTGGTTGCGGAAGTTCTCGCCAGGCGCATCGAAGACACAGGTGAGGTGTGTGGGTCGCTCCTCGCGCTCGATCTTGAGCAGCATCTGGCAGAGCCCGTAGATCGCGCCCGTCTGCTCGCCCTTCGTCGTCTTGAGAGGAGGCAGCGCGTGGAAGGCGCGAAAGAGGAAGTTGAGCGCGTCGAGGACGTAGAGGCTGGGCTTTCCCGAGGGTGCGAGCGCGGGCATTTCCGCCGACCCTACCTCATAGCAAGGGGTATGGCTCGCTGCCGCTCGCACACCCCTTGACCCGTCGCTCCGCGTGGCCGAGCCACGCTTCGCGCGCCTCTAATCTACAGCGCAGCCCGACCTTGCAACTGCGCGCAGGCTTCGGGCGGGTTGTGCGAAGATGGCGGCCTCCGTGCCGAAGTCCCGAGTCGCCAGAGTGATCCTCCTCACCTCCACCGGGATCGTCGGCGCGATCGCGTTCGCCGTCCTGGCCGCCTCCGTGGTCTTGCAGGGGCCCCGGCTCGGCCACCTCATCGAGGGCGCCCTTCCCGCCAACGCCGGCAAGATCTCCCTCGGCGGCATCGAGTGGCACCTGCGGGCGCTCCTCGACATCATCACCGACGTCCCGAGCCCTGTCGCCGTCGACGGTCTCAAGATTGTCGATCCCGAGGGAACGGTCGTGCTCGACGTCCCGCACCTCGACGCGCGCATCAAGCTGCGCACGCTCATCGGCGGTGGCTTCTCGATTCACGACCTGCGGGTGCCCAAGGTCTTGTGGCGATTCGCGGCCCTGGAGCACGGCGAGGGCATCGGGTTCCTCGCCGCCCTTGGCCCCAAGGTACCGCCGCCTCCGCCCCCCAAGGACGCGCCGCCCGCGCCGGGCGGCTTCTTCGAGATCGCGAGCGCCGAGCTCGGCGACCTCGACGCGATCTTCGACTTTCCCGGGTCCTGGGGCCTCGAGCTCCGTCACACACACGCGCGCGCCTCGCTCATCCAGTCGTCCCTTGACCCCAAGCATCCCGTGTTCGGGTTCGATGCGGGCCCGATCGTTTCGACGGGCGGGGGCTACCTCAAGATCCTCGACGACAACGTGCTGCCCTTCGACCGCGTCGTGATTAACCGCGTTGCGACGACCGCGAAGTGGTCAGACGACATCTTCCTGGACCTGCAGGGCGCCGAGACGGGCAAGAGCACGCTCGTCGCCAAGGGCTTCTTCACGGGGATCTACGGCGCGACGTCGGTGGCGGGCATCAAGCTGAAGGGCGATTTCACGCGCGCCGGGGACGCGTTCGCGGCGGTGGCAGCGGGGCGCAAGATCGACGGCCTCACTGTGGGCGATGGCGGCTCGCCAGATGGGGCGGGGGCCCGTGCCACTGTCGTTTTGGGCGACACCTTCGCAAAGTTGAAGGTCAAGGCGCGCTTCGACGATCTCGACGTGGCGTTCGACACGAATCGGGCCCTCGGCATCGGCTTCGATCTGGGGTTCGACGCCGAGGCCGGCAAGGTCGACGTCACCAAGCTCGGCTTCGGCGCGCCGGGCGGCGGGCGCCTGGGCCTCGACGCCCACCTCGACACGAACCGCCTCGCGCTCGACGCCGCCGTTCGGCTCGAGGGTTTCCACACGGAAAGCTACGTCCCTTCCCCGCTGCGCGCCCTCGCGGGCGGACAGCTCGACGGGCGCCTCGACGCGACGGCCAACCTCGGGCACCAATCGGCGCGCGTGCGGCGGCTGGACCTCCGCCTTGCCCGCGCGCGCGCCGGCGGTCTGCCGCGCGTCGTGCGCGTGCACGGCGACGCATACGTCTCGCCAGAGGTGGCCCGCACGGACGGACTGACCGTGGCCGTCACGGGGGCCGAGGCCACAGCCAAAGGTCGCGTGCTGCTCACCAAGCAAGTCCTCGAGCTCGGCCTCGACGTCGTCGCCGCGGATTTGGCGCGCCTCCTCGCGGAGCTGGGCCTGCCCCCGCTCGCGAAGAGCGCGCGCGTCACGGCCAGCGCGCGTGGCACGTTCGAGCAGCCCGAGGCGACTGGCGAGGCCGTCGTCGATGGCATCGCGGCGAGCGGCCGCTCCGTCAAGGAGCTCAAGGCGCGCTTCGGGCTCAAGGATGGGATCGCCCGCCTCGACAGCCTCTCGGGAGCGGCGTTCGGCGGCACGCTCGGCGCGCAAGGTACCCTCCGGTTGTGGCAGAAGCGGGCCTCGAAGCCGCTGCGCTCGCCCGAGGTCGACCTCGCGCTCGGCGCGAGCGGGCTCGAGCTCGCCGCCCTCGCGGGCAGTGACGTCGTCGGCGGGCGCCTGTCGTTCTCGGCGTCGGCGCGCGGACCACTCGACCGGCTCACGGCCTCGCTGCGCGTGCCGGCGGGTACGAAGGTGACGGTCGGCGGCGCACCCTACTCCGTCGGGCCCATCGACGTCGCCCTCAAGGGCGACACGCTCGAGGTGCGCGCCCTGCACGTCGCTCAGCCGGCGGGTGGCATGGTCGACGTCACGGGGCGCATCGGGGTCAAGCATCAGGACCTCGATCTCTTCTTCGTCCTCACGGACGTGCCGCTCGAGAGTCTGCCGGGCCTCGCGGACGCTGGAGTGCCCGTCACCGGCCGCGCGAACGCGCGCCTCAAGATCGGTGGCCGACCGGAGCGGCCGGAGGTCGCGGGCACCCTGGACCTCACGGACGTTGTGGCGCGCGGCATCGCGCTCGGCCCGGCGCACCTGACCTTCGCGCCGGCGCGCGTCGGCGCGCGCCGTGTCCCCGGCGTGTCGGTGGTGGGCGAGCTCTTCAGTCGGTTCCACGTCGAGGCGGAGGCAGCTCTCGTCGAGAGCGGTCCCCTCGCGCACGGCCTGGTTTCTTTTCAGCGCGTCGCCCTCGACCCGCTGCTGCCCGAGCTGGCCGCCTTTGGCGATGGCCGCGGCGTGGTCTCGGGCCGCGTCATCGTCGACGTCGAGCCGCGCAAGCCCCTCGCTCTCGACGTGCTGCTCTCCGAGCTGTGGCTCTCGATCGCGCGCAGCACGACCGGCGAGAGCGGTGAGACCATCGTGCAGCGCGTGCGCGTCGAGGCGACGTCGCCCCTGCACGTGACGGTCAAGGGCGATCACGTCGCGCTCGACAAGGTGACGTTCGCGACCGACGGA
>DASZFV010000379.1:0-12226 GCA_035939455.1 Polyangia bacterium | reverse complement strand
GAGGTGCGGCTCGTCCGCGAGGACGGCGCATGGAAGATCGAGGATCCAGATTAGAGATCAGGTGGAACGAGGCGCCGCGCCTTCGTTTTGTGGCCCGTTCATGTTTCGCGTCAAAACTGCCGAGCTTGACTATGAAGCACGGATATTGCACGCCTTTAACTAGAGGGCCTCGTCGATGCTCGAACCCTGGATCATCGAACAGATCCGACGCCGCGAGGAAGAAGAGCGGCGAAGGAACGAGCGTCCACAGCTCGAGATCCCCATGGGTGACGAACGCTGGCGTCGGCATCCCGACGAGGAGCCCGAGAACGACACCGACCGCGACCGCCGGGAGCGCGACGGCGACGACGAGGGCAAGGAGCCCGAGGGCGGGCGGCGCGGGGTCGTGATCATCGACATGTAGGTGTCGGCTCGAGACGCGGAGCTCGAGACGCGGAGCTCAAAATTGGACGGCGCGATCGCGGCCCGTTAAAAGGATCCATGCGCGAGACGTCGGCGGCGAGGGGCGGTTTCTTCGGACGCGAGGCGGAGCTCGCGACGCTCGACGCGGCGCTCGCGCGCGCGGTCCGCTTCGAGGCGCCGCAAATGGTGACGGTCGTGGGCACGCTGGGCTTCGGCAAGACGCGTCTGCTCGCCGAGTGGCTCGCGAGCAAGGCGGACGCCGGCGTGCGGCTCGTGCGCGCGACGGCGGCGCGTGCCGACGGCGGTGTGGACGCCGCCCCGCCGCGCGCGCTGCTCGCGGCGTTGCTGCGCGACCGATTTCAGCTCGAGGGCGCGCCCGACGCCGCCGCGGCCCTGGCCTGGTTCCGCGCCGAGCTCCAGCGCGTGTTCGGCGATCGGCGCGTCGCCGAGGTCGCGTCGCTGCTGGGCGGCTTCCTCGGCTTCGAGATGGCCGAGAGCCCACTCGTGCAGGCCCTCGTCAGCAAGCCCGAGCAGGGTGCCGCGCTCGCGCGCGCCGTGCTCTGCCGCTTCCTCGAGCAGGACGCGCGCGAGCGGCCGCTCGTCATCGTCGCCGAGGACCTGCAGGACGCCGACGAGGCCTCGCTCGAGCTCTTGGCCGACCTCGGGGGCGAGCTCGGCGAGGCGCCCATCCTGCTCGTCGTCACGGCGAGACCCGATCTGCTCGTGCGGCGACCGAGCTGGGGCCGGACGGCGGGCAGCTCCGTTCGCCTGGAGCTCGCGCCCCTGCCGCGCCGGACCGTCGACGCCTTCATCCGCGCGACGCTCGGCACTGACGAGCTCGCGCCGGCGTTGGTCGATCGCGCCGTCGTCGAGTCGGGCGGCAGCCCATACCTGCTCGAACAGCTGCTCACGGTCTACCGGCAGCACGGCATCCTCGTCGCGGAGACGGGCGAGGGCCGTTCACCGGGCTGGTCGTTCGACGCCGAGCGCGCCGCGCGCGCGAACATGGCGCTCACGGGGGAGGAGGCGGCCGAGATGCGCGTGGCGGCGCTCACGCCCGCCGAGCGCGACGTGCTCGCGCGGGGCGCTGTCTTCGGCGGCGTCTTCTGGACGGGCGGCGTCGTCGCCCTCGGGCGGCTCGGGGGCGCGCCAGCGGACGAGTCGGCCGTCTTCGCGCCCGACCCCGCCATCGCCGAGATCAAGCAGACCCTCGAACGGCTCGAGGCGCGCGACTACCTCGAGCGGTTGCCCGAGTCAGTGCTCGACGGCGAGACGGCGTGGGGCTTCCGGCGCGCCCTCGAGCAGACACGCGTCGAGACCGGCGTCGATCCGGCGCTCGGCCGCCGACGCCGCCTGTTCGCCGCGCAGTGGCTCGAGAGCCGCATAGGCGTCGCGCGCGAGCAGCGCCTCGAGGCGCTGGCCCACCTTTACGAAGGCGCCGGCGACGCGCGGCGCGCCGCCTATTGCTTTATCACGGCGGCTGCCGAGGCGCGGGCGCGCCTGCTGCTCGATCGCGCGCACGTGCTCTACGCGGCGGCCGTCCGCTTGCTCGACGTCGACGACGCGGTCGCGAAGATGGACGCTCTTTATGCCCTCGGTGACGTCGCGGCGCGCCTCGGCCGCACGCGCGAGGCGCTGGGACACTTCGGCGAAATGCTGCGCCTCGCGTGGCGCCTCGATCTGCCCGCGAAGGGCGGGGCGGCGCACGGCCGCATCGGCCGGCTCCACGGCACTCTGGGCGCCCCCAAGCAGGCCATCCTCCACCTCGAGCTCGCGCGCACGCTCTTCGAGGTCGCGGGCGACGCGCCCGGCGTCGCCGCCGCGCTCGACGACATCGGGCGCATCCATTTCCTCACGGGCGCCCCCGAGGCGTCGCTGGCGTGCCATCGGGCGGCGCTCGCCCTCCGCGAGCAGCTCGGCGATGAGCGCGGCCGCGCGCTCGCGCTCGCCCGCATGGGCCAGGTCGAGCACGAGGCGGGGGCGCTCGAGGCGGCGGGCGCGCACTTCCGCGAGGCGCTCGCGCTGCGGCGTAAGTTCCGCGACAAGCAGGGAGAGATCGCGTCGTTGCTCGATCTCGGCGGGCTCGAGCTCGACCTCGGGCGGGTCGAGGCGGCCGTCGCGCTCCTCGACGAGGGCCGGATGCTCGCGCGCGAGCAGGGCGAGTGCCTCTTCGAGGCGAGCATCGGCATCGAGCTCGGCGAGTGTCACCTTTCGCAGGGGCAGCCGCGGCTCGCCCGCAAGGAATACGACGGCGCCCGCGAGATCGCCCGGCAGTTCGGCGCACGTCTGCTGCTGTCGGAGGCCCTGCGTGGCCTCGCTGAGGCCGAGCTCGCCCTCGGCGACCTGCGGCGGGCGCGCGACGACGCGCGCAGCGCCTTTGAGATCGCCGAGCGCATCGGAGCGGCCCCGCTCGTAGGCGCCGCGCTGCGCGTCGTCGCGGCCTCCGTGGGTTTCGGCGCGCCCGGAGAGGCCGATCTCGGAGGGGCGCGCGAGATGTTCGACCGAGCCGTCGAGGTGCTCTCGAACGCGGGCGCCGAGCTCGAGCTCGCGCGCACGCTGGCGGCCTATTCCGAGTTCGAGGCCCGCGTCGGCCGCCGCGACACCGCCGCCGAGCTCCTCCGCCAAGCGGCCCTCATCCGGGACCGCTCCCGTCACACTGGCCGCCGCCGCCCTTCGGAGGACGCCGCGCTCCTCGCGCTCGCCTCGCCCTGAGACTCACTTCTTTTTGAGGTCGTCGACCTTCACGAGCAGGCGGTCGACGGCCCACTTGGGCACGACGTAGATGTCGGGGCTCTTGGAGGACGTCAAGTAGACGTTCTGCTTGTCCTTGGTCTCCTCGCCGACCTTGAACGTCGTCGTGTCGCCCTTCTTGCTCTTCATGACGACGACGGCCTTGGGCTTGGCGAGGCCGGTCGTCGCGGGCGCAGTGTCCTCTGCGAAGGACGTGGCCTTCCAGTCCTTGAACGCGCCGCCGATCGACGGCGTGCGCGACGGGTCGAGCGTGAGCTTGGGCGGCTTCGTGGCCTTCCAGCCGGCCGCCTCGTGTACGAGCGTGTACGATTCCGCGCCGTGCGTGACGGCGACCCCGGCGAGGTCGGCCTCGGCGACGTCCGACAGGGTCTTGTCCTTGAACTCGACGGGCCGCTTCGCGACGTGCTCGACGGCGTACGTCTTGACGACATAGACCTGCGGCGCCTCGGGCGTCTTGATGTAGAGCTCGTCGGTGCCCTTCTTGGCGCCCACGAGCAGCGTGACGTTCTTGCCGCCCTTGAGGCCCACGGTGACGGTGAGCGCCGGCGCGTCGAGGCCCGTGACGCTCGCGGCCGCGCCGTCGGCGAAGTCGTTGGTCTTCAAGGCGGACAGCGCCGTCACGAGGCTGTTGGCCACCGCGTTGTCGAGCTTGTCTATCTTGGGGACCGACGAGACGACGTCCCACTTGTCCTCTCCGCTCGCCGCCTTGCCGTTCTTCTTGAGGACGACGCTGCCGCCGTCCTTCGCCTTGACCGTCACCGTCTCGGCGTCTGCAGACGGGAAGGTTGTGACGCTGCGGTCGCGCCAATCGGCCGGACCTTTGTCGAACGTGGAGTGGAGCGGCCCCCTGACCTGCCAGACCTCGTCCTTGCCCGCGAGGCGCACCATGGTCCCGGCGCCCATCGCTTTACCTACGGAGAGGTCCGCCAGGGTTTGGCCGGACTTGGCGTTTGAGGCGACAACGTGGATGCCCTTGCCATCGTTGACCTCGAACTCGGCCTGCTTGGCCTTGTTCTCCGTGACGAGGTTGCCAAACTCGAGCTTCTCGAGCGCTTCGAAGGCGGCCTTGACGGCCGTCTCGTCGGCCGCGTAAGGCACGGGCGCCGTGACCTTGAGCTTTCCGCCCTCGCGTTTGAGGGTCGTCGCGGCGCCGCCGCGCGTGACCGTGATCGTGTCGAGCGCCGCCGGATCGATCTTGGCGAGCGGCCGCTGGCGATCGCCCGTGGCCTCGCCCTTCTCGGGCTGGCGGAGCGCGAAGAGGGCGACGAGGCCCAGGATGGCGAAAGCGGCGACGGCGGTGAGCGTCTTGCGATTCATGTCGGGGCGTCCTCGAGTCAGGGCTGGGGGCTTCAGAGTTTCTGCTGCTGGCGCTGGGCGCGGCGGACGCGCCAACGGAGGAGGCCGAAGCCAATGAACAGGAGCGGCACGCCCGCGACGTTGACGGCCTTGTAGACGCCGGCCTTGGCGTCAGAGTCTGGTCGGAGCGGCCGCGAGGCGACGCTCTTCGTGCGCACCTCCGTGAGCGTCTCGTCCTCGATCGTCCAGCCGATGGCGTTGAACAGCATGTGCGCGCCGTTCTGGTAGGCGGGCACGAAGCGCGCCGCCTGCAGGTACTCGTCGTTCGCGAAGTCCGAGTCGCCGACGACGACGAGGCGCACTGGCTTCTTGGACTCCGAGGGCGGCGTGCCCGGCTGATCGGGCGTCGACATGCCCGGCGTCGTCGCGGGCGCGTAGGCGCTCCGCAGCGGGCCCTGGTAGGCGTAGCCCATGGCGAACGAGCCCTTCTCCTTGCCCTCCTCGATCTTCGTGCCGGGCGAGAAGAAGAAGAAGCCGGTCTGCTTCCAGGCCTCGGGCGACGTGCGCGCCAGCGTCCACAGGCGCGCGCCGGGCGCCGTCGGCTTGCCGCTCGCGAGCGGACCGGCGAGAGTGACCGAGCTGCCGAAGGGGAAGATGATGGCCGTGATGCCCGAGAGCACCGAGAAGTCCTTGTCGCTGACCTCGGGGGTCTCGGTGGCCACGAACACGGGCAACGACGCGAGCATCTTGCGCCCGCCGTAGTCGATGAGCCCGGGCGCGCTCTGCTTTTTGTCGAGGATGAAGTCCTCGTCGATCTTGAAGCCGTATTTGTCGAGCAGCGGGCCGAGGCCGGTGTTGTTCGGCTGCCCGATCTTGGGCTGCATCTCGCCCATGTTCCCCTGCGGCGAGCTCATGGCCATGCCGTCGACGAGGAAGATGGCGCCCTTACCCTTCATGAGGAAGGCGTCGAGCTCCTTGAGCCCTTTTTCGTCGATGGCCTGCTTGGGGCCGCCCACGACCAGGGCGTCGACGTCCTCGCCGATGGGCGTGGCCGACGGGTTCACCGAGGTGACGTCGAACTCCTGATCGAGGAACTGCTTGAGGAAAGTGAAGCCCTGAGACGTGTCCGACTCGTTGTGCCCCGTCGTGAAGGCGACCTTGCGCTTCTTCTGCGACATGCGCTTGATGAGCGAGGTCGCCTGGTACTCGAGCCCCTCGGCCTGCGTGACCTGCGGAATGGCCTCGCTCTGGCCGTTGTACTCGAGGCAGAGTCCCAGGTACTCCTGGCTCACCTCGAACTTCTGCGAGCGCATGACCTGGACCTGCAGCTTGGCGACCTTGCACGCCGTGGCGTCGTCCTCGATCTTCTTGTCGGCGCTCGGATCGAAGGCCTCGAAGCGCACCTTGCCCTTCGACGCCGACCGGTACTCGTCCATGAGATCGCGCGTGTAGCGGCTCACGGTCACGAGCTCGGGCGGCAGGTCCTTGGAGATGTAGGCCTTGATCGTGAGCGGGTCGGGCAGGTTGCGCACGAGATCCTTCGAGGCGCGGGAAAGTGTGCAGATGCCGTTCTGCGTGAGGTCGAGCCGGCCGAAGACGCGCGTCGCGATGAGGTTCACGAGCACGATGGCGCCGATCGTGAAGAGGGCGTACACGGTCGCGTTCGACGCGTACGTCCGCTTGCGCTTGTCCATGGCGCCTTCCGCTTCGCTGTTTCGCTGGGTCGCCATGGCTACCTCCACCTCCGCGACTCGAGGGACGTCGTCGCGAGCAGGAGACACGTCCCGATGATCGACAAGTAGTAGATGACGTCGCGCGTGTCGATGACGCCGCGGCCGATGTTCTCGAAGTGTCCGTCGATGCTGAGGAACGAGATCACGGGCTGCAGCGCCTCGGGCACGAACTGCGTGAGCTTGCCGAAGAGGTACAGCGCGAAGGAGATGCCGAAGGACGCGATGAAGGCGACGATCGAGTTGCGCGTGAAGGCCGAGCACATGACGCCGATGGCGACGAACGCGCCGCCCATGAGCACGAGGCCGAGGTAGCCGCCGATGGCGGGCCCGCGGTCGAGCGGCCCGAGGGAGCGCACGCTGATGGCGAACACGAGCGTGAGCCCCACGGCCGTGCCGAGGAGCGCGAGGGCAGCGAGGAACTTGCCGAGGACGACCTCCCAGTCACGCACGGGCATCGTCGACAGCAGCTCGAGCGTGCCAGTGGATTTCTCGTCGGCGAGCAGGCGCATCGTGATGGCGGGCACCATGAACATGAAGAGGAACGGCATGAAGCCGAAGAGCTGGCGCAGCTCGGCCTGCTTCTCGAGGAAGAGCTGCGTGAAGAACAGGTACCCCGTGATGCCGACGAAGACCGTCACGACGATGTACGCGACGGGCGAATTGAAGTAGGTGCGGATCTCGCGGCGCGAGATGACGAGCGCGGGGCTCATGGTTAGGACTCCTCTCCCGTGGTGAGGTGGCGGAAAACGTCTTCGAGGCTGGCCGACTCGCGCGCAAGCTCGAGCAGCGTCCAGTGGTTGTCGACAGCGGCGCGGAAGATCGTCTTGCGCAGGTCGCCGCTCGCGGCGCCGTCGATCGCGAAGGCGAGCGCGCCTTGCTCGCCCGCGACGGTCTCGCAGCGCGCGACGCCCTGAAGGCTCGCGAGCCGGTCGCGCACAGCCTCGGGGGCCGCGCCGTTCTTCTCGACAATGACGCGGTAGCGGCTCCCACGCTCGCGCTGCCGCAGGTCCTGCGGCGTGCCGTCGGCGACGAGCTTGCCGCCGCTGATTATGACGATGCGGCTGCAGGTGGCCTGCACTTCGGGCAGGATGTGGGTCGAGAGGATGACCGTCTTCTCGCGCCCGATCTCCTTGATGAGCGACCGGATCTCGACGATTTGGTTGGGGTCGAGGCCGCTCGTCGGCTCGTCGAGGATGAGGATGTCGGGATCGTGGAGCATCGCCTGCGCGAGGCCCACGCGCTGCCGGAAGCCCTTGGACAGCTCGCCGACGAGCTTGCCGGCGACCTCGGCCAGGCCGCATCGGCCGCCGATCTCGTTGATGCGGCCCGGGCTCTTGGCCGGGTCCATCTGGCGCAGCTCAGCCGCGAACTGCAGGTACTCGAGCACCGTCATATCGCGGTAGATTGGCGTGTCCTCGGGCAGGTAGCCTATGCGCCGACGCACCTCGAGGGATTGATCGAAGACGTCGAAGCCCGCGACGCGCGCCCGGCCCGCCGTGGGCGCCAGGTAGCAGGTCAGCATCTTCATCGTCGTCGACTTCCCGGCGCCGTTCGGGCCAAGAAATCCGAGGACCTCGCCCTTGCGGACGTTGAAAGTCACCTGGTCCACGGCGCGCGTACCGCCGTAGTCCTTCGTCAGACCCTCGACCTCGATCATTGCATCCGACATGCGAGCCCCTGTCTCTTTGCGTGTGCAGGCAAGTTGCGACCTCAACAGGCGGATATTCAGGACTATTCCCGCGAAGGGCGCTCTTCTCCGGTCCCGGCCGAAATCTGCGTGTCCGCCGGGGTGGCAGGTTCGTTACGACAGGGGGTGCGGCGCTGTCAAGCCGCCCCCGCTCCTGGGCGTTAGGGTGAAGCCCCGAGCGCGGGGCAATCGACGTCGCCAACGGCCGTGCAGGAGGTGGGGCAGCAGAGGTCCCCCGCGGTGCCCAAGCAGCTCGTCACGGTCTCTTGGCGGCAGGCGGCTGGCCGGGGGATGCGCTAGTAGAACCTCTTGTCGCCGAGCGCCGTCGCGGGCACCGGCGCGTCGTTTTGACGGGTGAGCAGCGCCGTCGCGACGCCCGCGGCGACGAGCGCGCCGAACGCCGTCCAGGCCCACCAACGGCGCCAAAGGGGCCGGCTGCTCTCGGGCGTCTCGGGCGCGGGGAGGATCACGACGTCGCGCGCGAGACTGGGAGCTGGCGTGGCGCGCGCCGGTGGTCGCGTCGTGAGGCCGAGCGCCGCGACCTGCGCCTCGACCTCTTCGCGATCGGGCGCGTCGGGTGCGGCCGCGAGATAACGTCCATAGAAGAAACGCGCCTGGTCTCGGAGCCCGAGCTGCCGGTAGCCGTCGGCGATGTCGAAGAGGAGACGCGGATCGGCGCGCAGCTCGTAGGCGCGGCGGAACTCGGCGATGGCCTCCTGGGCGTGGCCACGCTCGAGCAGCCGCTGCCCGAGGGCGGCGTGGCGTTCGACCTCGAGGTCCAGCGGGCGGGGCAGCGCCTCCGGCCCGTCGGCGCGCTCTGGCGCGGGGGGCGGTACGACGGCCGCCGGCCGCTCCGCCCGCGCCCGCCCGGCGTCGACGGCGGCGACGCCGCCGACCGCGACGGCGATGGCGACGGCGGCACGGCGGAGAGAAGCCGGCATCCTGAAGCTAAGCATTGGAATTCCGACGCGATTCTGCGTCCGTCATCGGCCGGAGTCAAAGGACGGCGTGCGGCGCGGGGTCGCTCAGCGCTTGCGCGCCCGCGGCTTGGGCTCCGCCTTGCGAACCAGCACCGGCTCGAGGGGAGCCAGGCTCTCGAGCCAGCGCTCGGCGACCTCGGTGGCCGCGCCGCCGAGGCGCGCGGGCGTCGCCGCGGCGAGGAGGGCCCTCGCCTTCCTCTTGAGCACCTCGGGCAGCTTCACGGCCCCGCCCGGCGCGGTCTCGAGGAGGGCCTGGAAGTCACGAACCTGCGTGGCATCGAGCGGGCCGAAGGGTGTCGGCCCATCAGCGGCGCCGCCCGAGCGCGCGGGCGCGAGGATGCGCCTCACGAGCGCGGTGCGGGCGAGCAGGCCGGCGTCGACGGCCGCGTCGTCGACGCCCGTGCCGTCGAGTAAGCCCCCGCCGGTGAGCAGCTCGGCCGGCGTCACGCCCAGCCCGAGGAGGAGCGCCTGCGTCGCGGCGGCGCGCTCGACCGCCGCGGTCGCGCGCGCCACGTCGGCGAGGGAGCGGAAGGGGCGATCGGCGCCCGCCGGGGGATCGTCGAGGAGCCCGGCCAGCACCGGACGGTGGCGCGTGACGGCGTCGAGGGCGAGCGCCTCGTCGGGCTCCACGAGCTGTCGCCCGGTCGCGGCGAACGGACCGCGTCGGCGCAGCGTGAGCGCGAGGCGCTTGACCTTGCCGACGAGGCTCACGCCGAGGCGAAAGAGACGCACGAGCGAGACTGTGCGCAGCGCGAGGACCGCGCGCGCCTCGTCGCCGCGCGCGAGGAACTCGACGGCGAGATCGAGGGTCGCGAGCAGGCGCTCGAGCGTCTCGGAGACAGCGGCGTCGTCGCCGGGCGTCACCCGATCGGCGGCGAGCACGCGGTTCGTGAGCGCCACGAGCCCAAAGTGGAGGTCGGCCACCTCGTCGGCGCCGCTCAGCGCTCGGGCGGCGCACGCGAAGGGCGAGCCGGCGCGGGCCAGGCGCTCGACGAGCGCCGCGGGCGCGCGCGCCGCGCCGAGGGCGCCGTCCCGCTCGTCGTTGGGCCGCACGCGCGTCTGGCCGGGCTCCGATTCGCCGAGGCGAACGCTCGCGGGGTCGAGCTCGCGGTACACCTCGAGCGCCTCGTAATAGTCCGAGAAGCCGAGGTCAGCCATGCGGCCTTGCCGCCAGCGGTAGGCCAGCTCCTCGAGCTCGGAGTCGAGCTCGGCGCGCATGCCCACGAGCAGCCGGCGCGCGTAGTTCTGGTCGGCGCGGTAGAGGCCGTCGATGATCCGGATCATGGCGCGCGCTGACGTCGTCATGGAGCCGCTCTCCTCGCCGTCGGGCGCCTGGTCGGTCGGCACGCCCAGGACGTCCAAGACGAACAGACCGTCGGGCGTCGGGTAGAGGGTCCCGGCCGCCTCGTCCGGCGCCTCCTCCTGCGACAGATCGTAGATGCGGCTCGTCTTGCGCACGAGCAGCGCGAAGAGCTCGACGTCGAGGCCGGCGACCCAGGCTCCGATCGTCTCGTAAGGAACGTCGGCGATCGCCTCGAGCCACTCGCCGAGGCGCTCGGGGACGAGCTGGTCGCGCTCCCACAACGCGAAGTCGAGCACGGCCTGCAGCTGCTCGGGCCGCGCGAGCTCGAGGATGTGGCCGGCGTCGCGCAGGCCGAGCTCGTGGATGACGTAGTAGAGCTCGTCGCCCGGCAGCGCGCGCACGGCGCGCTCGGGATCGGGGCCCGCGAGCAGGGCGTCGCCGCGGCGGAGCTTGCGCGCCCGGCCGAGCTGGGCGCGATACCGAGAGAGCGCCACGACGTTGTCGGGCTTCGGTTCGACCTTCGCAGGGGTCCTGGGCTGGCCCTTGGGTGACTTGCCTCGTGACGGACGGGTCATGGCGTCCTCTATATACGCGGTAAACTCGCCGCGCTCGATGTTGTCGACGATCCACCGCACGATCCGCGCGCACGCGCTCGTCAGCGACGGCGACGTCGTCATCGTGGCCGTCTCGGGCGGCCCGGACTCGATGGCGCTCCTGCACGCGCTGTGGGAGCTTGCGGCGCGCCTGCGGGTCAGGCTCGAGGTCGCGACGGTCGACCACGGCCTGCGGCCCGAGGCGCGAGCCGAGTGCGAGCTTGTGCGCGCGCGCGCGCAGGCGCTGGAGCTGCCCTGGCACGGTCTGCCCGTCGACGTCGCGGCGGCGCGGCGCGAGCGCGCCTCGTGGCAGGACGCCGCGCGGCGCGTCCGGCTCGAGGCGCTGACGGCGCTCGCGGCACGCCGGGGCGCCGCGCGGGTCGCGCTCGCCCACCAGGCCGACGACCAGGCCGAGACCGTCCTCTTTCGCGTCGTGCGCGGCACGGGTCTGGCCGGGCTCGCGGGCATTCCGTATCTGCGCGCGCCGTTCATCCGTCCGCTCCTCGACGTCACGCGCGCCGAGATCGCGCGCTACGTGAAACGGCGTAGCCTGCCCTTCGTCGAGGACCCCTCCAACGCCGACCTGCGCTACGCCCGCGCGCGCGTCCGGCACCGCTGGCTGCCGCTGCTCGCTGAGGAGAATCCGCGCGTGCGCGAGGCGCTGGTCGCGCTCGCCGCGGCGGCGCGCGAGGCGCGCGCGGAGGGGGCGCCGCTCGTGTCGGACGACGACGCGCGTGGCGAGCTTCCACCCGACGTCGGGCGCCGCGCCGCCGAGGTCGTCGCGCGCCTGCGCGGGTCGGGGGGCACGCGTCGCATCGACGTCTCGGGCCGTCGGATCGTCGAGGTGGCGTACGGGCGCGTGCAGATCCTGGCGCGTCAGCCGAGCGCCCGCGCCGCCTGTGCGGCGCTGAGCGTGCCCGGGCCGGGCACTTATGCCCTGGCCCCGGAAGCGACGTCGCTCTGCCTGCGCTGTGGAGCGCTCGGGCATGAAGACGCCAGCGGCGCGTTCGACGCCGAGGCGCTCGCCTGGCCCCTCGTCTTGCGGGCGCGCCGCTCCGGAGATCGGATGCGCCCGCGCGGCGGGCGGGGCAGCCGCAAGCTCGCCGACCTGTTGATCGATGCGAAGGTGCCACGCGAGGCGCGCGACACCCTCCCGGTCCTGACGACGGCAGACGACGTCGTGCTCTTCGTCCCCGGCTTGAGGCCGGCCGAAGAAGGTCGGCCCACGGCGCAGACGGCGCGGTTCCTGCGCGTGGCGCCCCTTGACCCGAAGGAAACATGAGGAACGAGATAAAAGGCGTCCCGAAACGGCCACCGAAGGCGGTGGTTCGGCATCAAACGAGTGTTTGACCCTCACGCAATTGGGGGCAATACTTTTTAAGTTCCCCCCCGACCCGCCGTTGTCAGTGGGCCACACCCGAAAGGACCCTCGAGTGCGCCAAAGTCACAAGACCTTCCTGCTCTGGATCATGCTGATCCTG
>DASZFV010000378.1:0-1571 GCA_035939455.1 Polyangia bacterium | reverse complement strand
GATCTGCGGGGCACGGCCTACACGAGGCCCGCCGGGCCGCCACCGCCGGGCTTCGGCGAGCTCGACTCGCGTGCGCTCGACGCGCCTGGGCCCATCGAAACGCCCCGGAATCCATACACCGTCGAAGGTGCCGACGACGCGTGCGCGACCGCCGCCGCGTCGGCGCCCCTGATTCCCGCGCGCGCCCTCAAGCGCTCGACGACCGACCGGGCGCACACCGTCGTGCGCATGCCCGACTTCGAGACCGTCGCGGCCGACCCCGTGCTCTACGCCCACGCCTCGCGCATCCTGCACGTCGAGTCGAACCCCGGGAACGCGCGCGCCCTCGTGCAGCGCCATGGCGATCGGGACGTCTGGCTCAACCCGCCGCCGCTGCCACTCTCGACGGAGGAGCTCGATCGTCTGTACGAGCTGCCATACACGCGGCGACCCCATCCGCGCTACGGCGACGCGACGATCCCCGCCTACGACATGATCCGCTTCTCGGTGACGATCATGCGCGGCTGCTTTGGCGGCTGCACGTTCTGCTCGATCACGGAGCATGAGGGCCGTGTCATTCAGAGCCGGTCCGAGGGCTCGGTGCTGCGGGAGATCGAGCGCGTGCGCGACGTGACGCCCGGCTTCTCCGGCGTGATCTCCGACCTGGGTGGCCCGACGGCCAACATGTACCGCCTGGCCTGCAAGAGCTCCGAGATCGAGGCGGCCTGTCGGCTGCCCTCGTGCGTGCACCCGGACGTCTGCCCCAACCTCGGCACGGATCACACGCCGCTCATTCACCTCTACCGAAAGGCGCGCGCGCTGCCGGGAATCAAGAAGGTCCTCGTCGCGTCGGGGCTGCGCTACGACCTGGCCGTAAAGTCGCCCGAGTACGTGCGCGAGCTCGCGACGCACCACGTGGGCGGCTATCTGAAGATCGCGCCAGAGCACACGGAGGCCGGTCCGCTCGCGAAGATGCTCAAGCCGGGCATCGGTGCGTACGACGCCTTCAAGCGCCTATTCGACGAGGCGTCGGCGCAGGCGGGCAAGAAGCAGTACCTCATCCCTTACTTCATCGCCTCGCACCCGGGCACGACGGACGAGGACATGCTCGCGCTCGCGCTCTGGCTGAAGAAGAACGGCTTCCGCGCTGACCAGGTCCAGACCTTCCTGCCCTCGCCCATGGCCACGGCGACGGCCATGTACCACTCGGGGAAGAATCCGCTGCGCAAAGTCCGGCGCGACAGCGAGGACGTCGCCGTGCCGCGGGGCCTCAAGGTGCGGCGGCTGCACAAGGCCTTCCTGCGCTACCACGATCCCGCGAGCTGGCCCGTGCTGCGCGAGGCGCTGCGGAGGCTGGGGCGCGCCGACCTCATCGGGAGCGCGCCGCATCAGCTCGTGCCGCTGCGTCAGCCAGGGACGGTGTCAAGCCTCGAGCGCGCGCAGGGGCCCGCGCGGCGCGCGCCTGGCCGGACCTTCCGCACGCAGCACGTCCGCCCGCGCGCCGCCAAGCGTCGACGATGAGACGAGCGCTCCTCCGAGAAAACCGCGAGGGGCGCGCCGCAGGCGCGAGGGGTGGGAGGGTGGGTGGCGGG
>DASZFV010000377.1:0-9846 GCA_035939455.1 Polyangia bacterium | reverse complement strand
TCGATCTGGGCCGTGAGGCTCGCGTCGGTGTCGAGCTGCCCCGCCGCCGCCAGATCGAACAGCGTCTTGTCGGGCATGGTGCTCCAGCCGAGGTACGCGAGGCGGGTCGCGAGCTCGTAGGGGTCGAGCGCGTGCGCCGTGAGCGAGGCCGGGTTGGCGTCGTACTCGACGCGATAGAGGAACTGGGTCGACGCGAGCAGTGTCTTGACCACCTGCTTGATCGAGTCGTCGGCCGTCTCGCCGAGCGCGAGCGCGTCCGTGGCGAGCTTGACGAGCCCCGAGACCTCGGCCGGCGTCGGCGGCCGGCGCCAGGCCTTTTGCGCGAAGGCCGCGATGACCTCCTGCGAGCAGGTGGTGTCCGTCGCCGACGGCGCGCAGGGCGGCGACACGAGGCCGTAGACGTACGTCTGACGCAGGCCCGCCGCTGCCGTGTCCATGAACACCGTTTCGCCGATGGCGTCCGCCGAGTTGAAGTACTGCTCGTAGCGAGCGTCGTTCATCGTGAAGGCGTCCGCGTCGTTGTCGAACTCACCCTCCTCGTCGGGCTGGAAGGTCTTCTGCGCCATCCCGTCGACGCCCAGGAGGTCGCGCATGGTGTTGTCGTACTCGAGGTTGTTGAGGCGGTGGATCGAGACGCGGCCCACGTCGCCGTTCACGCGAGGGAGCACGACCGGCCCGGCGCCGGTGGCACCTCCGGTCGGCCCCGCACCCGGGGACTTGCCCTGGTCGCTGATGACACCCGTGCACGCCATCGCGACGAGCGCGCTCGCGACGCCACAGATCAACGCCCACGGGGAGAGAGTCGGAGCGGGGACCTGGCCCTCGTTTCGAGCTTTCATGTTTGACTCCTCGAGAAGCCCCGTGCGAGCGCCGAGCGCCCTCCCCGGCGGACGGAGCACACGGGACTCACGCTTCGACCTTGTGCCGAATATATGCCGTCTGGGGGGCGGAGCGGAACAGGATCCGATCAGACGAAATTAGTGTAGTCCGGGCGCCTCGTGGCCGCTACGCGCCACGTACTCGAGATATCCGCCGCCGTAGGGTGTGGGCCCGCCCGGCCCGAGCTCGAGGACGCGGTTCGAGAGCTGGGCGAGGAACTGCCGGTCGTGCGACACGAAGAGCATCGTCCCTTCGTAGTCCCGCAGCGAGCGGACGATCATGTCCTTCGTGGCCAGGTCGAGGTGGTTGGTGGGTTCGTCGAGCACGAGGAAGTTGGGGCGCTCGTAGAGGATGCGCGCGAGCACGAGGCGCGCCTTCTCGCCGCCCGAGAGCACGCGGCAGACCTTGTCGATGTCGTCGCCCGAGAAACCGAAGCAACCGGCGAGCGTGCGCAGCGCGCCCGGGTTCGCCAGGGGGAAGGCATCCTCGAGGACCTCGTAGACGGACTTGTCGGCCTCGAGGATCTCCATGGCGTGCTGGGCGAAGTAGCCGAGCTTGACGCTCGCGCCCACGGTGACGGCGCCGGCGTCGGGCGCGGCCTCGCCCGCGACGAGCTTGAGGAGCGTCGACTTCCCCGCCCCGTTGATGCCCATGACGGCCCAACGGTCCTTGCGGCGGATCGAGAGATCGAGGCCGTCGTAGATCACCTTGTCGCCGAAGCGCTTGCCGAGGCGGTCGATCTTCACGACGTCCTCGCCCGAGCGTGCGCACGGCGGGAACTCGAACTCCAGCGTCTTGCGCCGTTTGGGCGGCTCGACCTTTTCTATCTTGTCGAGCTTCTTGACGCGTGACTGCACCTGCGACGCCTTGGCGGCCTGGGCCTTGAAGCGCTCGATGAAGCGCATCTCCTTGGCGAGCATCGCCTGCTGGCGCTCGTAGGCGGCCTCGGCCTGGACCTCGTTGAGGGCGCGCTGGCGCTCGTAGAAGTCGTGGTTGCCCGAGAAGCTCGTGAGGACGCCGCCGTCGATCTCGACGATGCGCCCCACGATGCGGTTCATGAACTCCCGATCGTGCGAGGTCATGAACAGCGCGCCCTCGTAGGCCTTGAGGAAGTTCTCGAGCCAGATGAGCGACTCGAGGTCCAGGTGGTTGGACGGCTCGTCGAGAAGCATGGCGTCGGGGCGCATCAACAAGATGCGTGCGAGGGCGACGCGCATCTTCCAGCCGCCCGAGAGCAGCGCGACGTCGCCGTCCTGGCTGTCCTGCGAGAAGCCGAGACCCGCGAGGATCTCTCGCGCGCGCGCCTCGAGCGCATAGCCGCCGAGCTCGTCGAAGCGCGCCTGCGCCTCGCCGAAGCGCTCGAGCAGCTTGTCGAGCTCCTTCGCGCGCGAAGGATCGCCGAGCGCGTGCTCGAGGTGCGCGAGCTCGGCGGCGGCGGCGGCGACGGGACCCGCGCCCGCCATGACCTCGGCCACGACGGGGCGGCCCGCCATGTCGCCCACGTCCTGGCTGAAGTAGCCGATCGTGACGTTCCGGTCGATCGAGACCTGGCCCTCGTCCGGTGTCTCCTCGCGCATGATCATGCGGAAGATGGTCGACTTGCCGGCGCCGTTCGGGCCGACGAGGCCCACCTTCTCGCCACGGTGGATGGCGGCCGAGGCCTCGACGAAGAGGATCTGCGGGCCGTGCTGCTTGCTGACTTGATCGAGGCGAATCACGGGAAGGCGAGCGTCCTACCGCGGAAATCAGGCCGAGAGCAACGTCTCGAGCTCGGCCCAGCGCGCGTAGAGGCGGTCCACCTCGGCGCGCGCCGCGCACGATTGCTCGGCGAGCGCCACGAGGCGCGCTGCGTCGCTCACGACCGCGGGGGTCTGGGCCTCGGCCTCGAGCGCCGAGAGCTTCCCCTCGGCGTCGGCGATGCGCGCTTCGATGCCGTCCCACTCGCGCTGCAGGTTGAAACTGAGCTTCTTGCGCGGCGCGGGCGCAGGCGGCGCCGCGACCGCGACCGCCGCGAGCGCGGCGGCACGCGACGCGCGCGTCGCGGGGCCCTGCGCGGCGTGCCACTCCTCCCACTGCGACAGGCCCGCGAACGCCGACACGCGCCCCTCCTCGCCGGGCTTGACGTGAAACGCGAGGATCTGCGTCGCGACCTGATCGAGGAAGTACCGATCGTGCGTCACGATGAGCACGGCGCCGTCGAAGCTCGTGAGGGCCTCCTCGAGCACGCCCAGGGTGTGAAGGTCGAGGTCGTTCGTCGGCTCGTCGAGCACGAGCACGCTCGCGGGCCGCAGCATGAGCTGCGCGACGAGCAGCCGACTCTGCTCGCCGCCCGAGAGGCGCCCCACGGGCTGCGACATCTGCTCCGACCGGAAGAGGAAGCGCTCGAGGTAGCCGTGTCGGTGAACGCGCGCGCCGCGGAACTGCACGAAGTCGCCGTCGGGACAGACGGTGTCGGCCACGGAGCGCGCCGGGTCGAGGGCGGCCCGATCTTGCTCGAAGAAGGCCACCTCGAGGCCGTCGGCGCGCGCGACCTCGCCGGCCGTCGGCGCCTGCGCGCCCGTGAGCACGCGCAGCAGCGTCGACTTGCCGCACCCGTTCGGGCCGAGCAGGCCGAGGCGCGTGCCCGGGCCCACGAGGACGTCGACGCCCTCGAAGACGGCGCGCGCGCCGTAGCGCACCGAAACGCCGCGCGCCTCGATGAGCCGCTTGGTCTTGCGGCCGCTGCCCTGGAAGTCCACCGCCACGGCGCGGGCGCGGTTGCGCGTCGCGAGCTCGCCGACCTCGTCCGCGAGCGCGCCCGCGCGCTGGATGCGCGCCTCCTGCTTCGTCGAGCGCGCCTTCGGGCCGCGGCGCAGCCACTCGGTCTCGCGGCGCAAGGTGTTGCGCAGGACGTCCTCGCGACGCTCTTGGGCCGACATGGCATCGGCCTTTCGATCGACGTACGTCGCGTAATCACCGGCGACGTCGAGCAGCCCGCCCGCGTTGCGCCGGTCGAGCTCGAGGATGCGGTTGGCGGCGCGCTGCAGGAACAGCCGGTCGTGCGTCACCGTGACGGTCGCGAAGCGGGCTCCGGCCAGGAACCGCTCCAGCCAGAGGATGCTCTCGATGTCGAGGTGGTTGGTGGGCTCGTCGAGCAGCACGAGCTCGGGGTCGCCCACGAGCGCGCGCGCGAGCGCGACGCGCTTGCTCCAGCCGCCCGAGAGCTTCGCGACCGCCTGGTCGGCGCCGGCCTCGGGGCCCGCGAGACCCAACTTCGCGATGAGCTCCTCGACGCGCGCCTCGTCCTCCCAGGAGCCGGCCGCCCTGGCCGCCTCCGGCAAACCGGAGGCGATGGCCGCGCGCACGGTGGCGCCCGGCGCGAACGTGGGCATCTGGGGCAGAAAGGCCACGCGCAGCCCGCCCCGTCTGGCGACGCTCCCGCGATCGGGGCCGAGCTCGCCCGCGAGGATGCGCAGCAACGTCGACTTGCCGGCGCCGTTGGGCCCGATGAGCCCCACGCGATTTCCATCGGCCAGCGTGAAGCTGACGTCGTCGAAGAGCGCCCGCGCGCCGAACGCGTGCCCGAGCCCCTGCGCCGAAAGAAGAATCGCCACGCGCGCAGTCTAGTCTACGCGGGCCCCCCACCCTACCTCTGCCCGCTTCGCGGGCGGAGGCGATCGGAAGCGAGGTAAGCTCGGTGCGTGTCCGAGCCGGAGCGGGACCTCGACGCCGTCGTGATCGGCGCGGGGGTCATCGGGCTCGCCGTGGCGCGCGCGCTCGCGCGCGCCGGGCGGGACGTCGTCGTGCTCGAGGCCGCCGGGGCCGCGGGCACCGGGACGAGCGCGCGCAACTCGGAGGTGATCCACGCCGGGATCTATTATCCGCCGGGCTCGCTCAAGGCCCGCCTGTGCGTCGCGGGCCGGCACGCCCTCACCGCATACTCGGCCGCGCGCGGCGTCGCCCAGCGCCCCCTGGGCAAGCTCATCGTCGCGACGACCGCCGCCGAGCTCGCGACGCTCGAAGACTACGCGCGTCGCGGCGCCGCCAACGGCGTCGCCGATCTGCTCATGCTCGACGTGGCAGAGGCGCGCGCGCTCGAGCCCGACCTGCATTGCGCGGGCGCGCTGCTCTCGCCCTCGACGGCGGTCGTTGACGGCCACGGGCTCATGCGCGCGCTCGAGGATGACGCGCGCGACGCCGGCGCGGCCTTCGCCTTCCGCGCGCCCGTCATCGGCGGCACGCTCGCGCCCGACGGCCTCCACCTGCGCGTCGGCGGCGAGGCGCCCGCGACCGTGCGCTGCGCGACCGTCGTCAACGCCGCGGGCCTGGCCGCGCAGGCCGTCGCGCAGCGACTCGAGGGCCTCGCGCCCGCGACGATCCCACCTCTCTATTTCGCCAAGGGCCACTACTTCGCCCTCGCCGGCCCGTCGCCGTTCCGGCGGCTCGTCTATCCGCTCGCGACAGCGGAGTACCTGGGCGTCCACCTGACGCTAGACCTGGCCGGTCGAGCCCGCTTCGGCCCGGATGTGTCCTGGACGAGCGGCGTCGACTACGCCTTCGACGAGGGCCGCGCGCCCGCCTTCTACGCCGCCATCCGTCGCTACTGGCCGGCGCTGCCCGACGACGCGCTGCGCCCGGGCACGACAGGCATCCGCCCCAAGCTCGCGCCCGCTGGCACCCCCCCGGGCGACTTCGTCATTCAGGGCCCCGAAGCTCACGGCGTCGCCGGCCTCGTCAACCTTTACGGCATCGAGTCGCCAGGTCTGACCGCCTGCCTCGCCATCGCGGACGCCGTCATCGATCGGCTCGGCTCCGATCGCTGAGCCCGCGAGTCGCGCGCCCAGACCTTCACAACCCGCCTGCCAGGAGTTACGCTGACGGCCCATGTCGTCTACGTGCCTCGTCACGGGTGGAGCCGGTTTCATCGGGTCGTCGATCGTGCGCGCCCTCCTGGCGCGCGGCGACAAGGTGCGCGTGCTCGACAACTTCTTCTCGGGCAAGCGCGAGAACCTCGCCGAGGTCGCCGCGGACGTCGACCTTCAGGAAGGGGACGTGCGGGACGACGCCGCGGTCGCGCGCGCGCTCGCGGGCGTCGAGCTCGTCTTTCACGAGGCTGCCATTCCGTCGGTGCCGCGCTCGCTCGTCGATCCCATCGGCAGCAACGAAGCGAACGCGACCGCCACGCTCAAGGTGCTGCACCACGCCAAGAAGGCCGGCGTCCGCCGCGTCGTATACGCCGCGTCGTCGTCCGCCTACGGCGACACGCCCACGCTGCCCAAGATCGAGACGATGCGGCCCGCCCCGCTGTCTCCGTACGCCGTCGCGAAGCTTGCGGGCGAGCACTACTGTCAGGTCTACGCGAGCGCCTACGGGCTCGAGACGGTGAGCCTGCGATACTTCAACGTCTTCGGGCCGCGCCAGGATCCCGCCTCCGAATACGCGGCCGTCATCCCCCGCTTCGTGACGGCGGCGCTCGCCGGAGCCGGCGTCACGATCTACGGTGACGGCACGCAGTCGCGTGACTTCTGCTTCATCGACAACACCGTCGAGGCGAACCTTCAGGCCGGCGCCGCGCCCGCGGACAAGGCCTCGGGGCGCGTGTTCAACGTCGCCTGCGGCGAGGCCACGACCTTGAATCAGGTCGTCGAGGTGCTGGGCTCGATCGTCGGCAAGAAGGTCCCCGTGACGTACGCACCCGGCCGCGTGGGCGACGTCAAGCACTCGCTCGCCGACATCACGGAGGCGCGGACGCGCCTCGGCTACAAAGGCGCCGTGTCTTTCATCGATGGCCTGCGCCGCTCCGTGGCCTGGTACGGCGAGCGCGCAAACGAGCGTTAGACGAAGATCTATAGCCGCAAGGGGCTCGCGTCGCGGACGGACACCCCGGCCCTGCCACCCCTCCCGCCTTCGGCGGGACCGCTAGGAGCCCGTCTGCGTAACGGCAACGGGCTCACGTCGGGGCCTCCACGCCCTGCCCCCCCCACCTCGCGACCTTCCGTCGCGAGCCCTAGCCGGGCAGCTCGAGGCCGAGCAGCGCGACGTCGTCGCGGCCGTGAGCGGAGTGCTCGACGGCGCTGAGGATGCGACGGTGAATCTCCGCGAGATCGTGCGACGCGTTCTGAACGACGTCCGCGAGCCGGCATTGCCCCATGGTGGAGCAGGGACGGCGGTGGCCCGCGAAAAGCTCGAAGACGCCGTCGGTGGCGAGGAGCAGGATGTCGCCCGGCTCGGCCGGGAACACCTCCTCGTCAAAATCAGCGGAGGGCATCATCCCGATGGGCGGGCCAGAGGCGTAGGCGAGGCCGATGACGGCGCCCGAGCGCCTCCGCAAGAGCGGAACCACGTGCCCCGCGTTCGCGACGACCCAGCGGCCCTTGGGCAGGTCGAGCAGCACGCAAACGACGGTCACGAACCGGTCGTCCTGCATGCGACCGGGCAGCGAGCCGTTGAGGCGGGCCAGGATCTCCCCGGGGCCGGTGGTCTCGGCGGCGAGGCGACGGAGCTCGGAGCTGATGCGCGACATCATGAGGGCGGCGGTCACGCCCTTGCCCGAGACGTCTCCGATGGCCGCCAGCAGGCGACCGTCGCCGAGGTCGATGAAGTCGTAGAAGTCCCCGCCCACGGCGAAGGCCGGCAGATACTCGGCCAGGACGCGAACGCCCGCCGAGTTGCTCTCGAGCGGGCGCGGCAAGAACATCCGCTGCATCTCGCGCGCAGACGCCATGTCGCGCTGAAACCAAAGCGCCGTCGACTGGCCGCCGCGCGCCTGAACGCGCGTGAGGATGGCGGCCACGCCGCGCGCGAGCGTCGTCAAGCCCTCTAGATCGCGCGGCGCGAACTCCGGCGCCGACGCGCGCCGCTGCACGATGATGAAACCGGACCAGGTCTCGGCGCCGTCGACGGGCACGCACAGGGTCGGGCCGAATCCCAGCCCAGTGTCCCCCGCCACGAGGTGCGGCGTCGAGGGAATGACCCTCACCGCCGGGTTGTCCTCCTTGACGCCGGCGACGGCGCTCATGAGCGCGTGGCCCGCGACCGGATCGCAGACGGCGCGCAGCTCGCTCGCGGGACCAGAAGGCAGGAACAGATCGGAGGCGGCGACGTCCGACCACAGCATCGAGACGGTCGTCACGAGTCGCTGCCCGAGCTCGAGGAGATTCTCGGGTTCGCCAATCGCGCCGAGCGCCTGCCGAATGGGGATGGATGTCGCGTCCCGACCGAGCATGGCCGCGTCGATCAACGCGGCCTCGTCCGAGACGAATTCCCGTGTCTTCGTTACCGGCACTACCCCACCTTCGTGCTACAAGGTACTACATTGACCCTCAGTGGCGCCACACCAAGGAACGATTACAAACCCGTGTTACGCAATACAGCGCTTACAGACCATAAACCCTGACAGCAGTTGATATTTGAGCGTGACGCGTTGCACGCACTCCCACCTTTGCACCCCCAAGATGCATCGAGGTGCACCGAGATGCATCGAACGGAGTGGGTCGCGGCTTGAGCGCCGATCTCAATGCTTGGAGGTCGAGGTGCTGCCGGCCGGCGCGGGCGCGGCGATCTCGGCGCCCACCATGACGCGGTCGAGGCGGAGCAGCCGAAAGATCGCGAGCGGCTGATCGCGCAGGCCCGTGAGCACGACGCTGCCGCCTTGGGCGCGCGCGCGCTTGTAAAGAGAGACGAGCGCGCCGACGCCGGAGCTGTCGACCATGCGCAGGCGCGAGAGATCGACGTCGATGCGGGCGGGCTGACGCGCCAGTAGCTTCTCAAGGTCGGTGCGAAGGTCGGAGACGCTCACGGCGTCGAGCTCGCCCTCGATGGCCAGGCGCTCGGAACCGTCTTCGGCGGTGGAGATCGTGAACGTCATCGAGGTGTCCCTTCGGCTTTGGGCGCCTCGTCCGCAGGTTCGGCGGGGAGAGTCTTCGATAGAGTAAGCACGTTAGGGCGGCCGGGCGTGTAGCTGATATCCATGAACGCTTTAATGATGAAAAGTCCCCACCCTGATTCAGGCAGGCTGTCGAAATCGGGCGGCGGGACGGTGGTGGGATCGAAGCTTGAGCCGTAGTCCCTCATGGCGATCGTGATGCGATCGAGCGTGGCGCGGATCTCGATCTCGATCTCGCCGTCGCCGCGGCCCTCGTAGCCGTGCAGCACGATGTTGTTGAAGGCCTCACCGACGGCGGACACGACTTGCATCCGGAACTCGTTCCAGGTCGGGCCTTGCGGGCGGCGCGTGACGAGCTTACACGCGGCAGAAACCGCACGAAGCGTGACGTCGCGGTGATCCAAGGTTCCGGTCATGAGGATCCGTATCAAGGCGCCCCACTAACTCATACCACCACCACCGCTCCGGTGGTTCGGATTCGTAAATTCGTTGTAGGGTACGGCCGTGGATCGGTCCGTCCGCATCGCGAAGAGGTTGACAGACATCGTCGGATCGTCCTTGGGCCTGGCCATCACGCTCCCCCTGTATCCCATCATCGCCGCGGCCATCTATCTCGAGTCCCCAGGGCCGGTTTTTATCCGGCAGAAGCGCGCGGGTCAACTGCGGGAGACCGACCCGGCCGCCACCGAGGGCGTGCCTCGGCCTCAGTTCCGCGTCTTCATGATGCTGAAGTTCCGTTCGATGCGGCCCGACGCCGAGAAGCTCACCGGCATCGTGCTCGCGACCGACGACGACCCGCGCATCACCCGCGTGGGCCGCTTCCTGCGCAAGACGCGGCTCGACGAGATTCCGCAGTTCATCAACGTGCTCCTCGGACAGATGAGCCTCGTCGGCCCGCGTCCCGAGCGACCCGAGTTGGCCGAACAGCTCGCCATGGCCATCCCCTATTTCGAGGAGCGCATGCGCGACCTCAAACCGGGCATCACGGGCCTGGCGCAGATCTCACTCGGGTATTCGGGAAAGCCGCTGCCCCACAGCGTGCTCGCCAAATTCGAGGCCGATCTCACGAACCCGTTCAAGGTCGAAGGCGCGGAGGACGCGCT
>DASZFV010000376.1:0-4214 GCA_035939455.1 Polyangia bacterium | reverse complement strand
GCTCGGACCCATGCGCGGCCGATCGAGCTTTTTCGGCGGCGCCGTCGCGAGCCCGCCGATCGACGTCAGCTTGCCCGTGGCGACGTCGAGGACGTCGACGTTCCCCGTGTTGCCGGCCGGGATCCAGACCTGGTTGGTGGCCGGATCGTAGGCGAGGTAGTCCATGCCCACGGGTGGGCCTCCCGGGAGCGCGAGAGCGGCGGCGACGAGCGCGAGGGCGAGCGGCGTGGGCATGATGTGGGCCTTTCGTGAGTCAGGAGGGTATAGCGCGGAAGGCGATGCGGACGAGCGAGGGGATCACGAGCAGGCTGACGAGCGTCGAGACGAGCAGCCCTCCGACGACCGCGGTCGCGAGGGGGCGCTGGATCTCGGCGCCGGCGCCGAGACCGAGGGCCAGCGGCGCGAGACCCGCGACGGTCGCGAGCGTCGTCATGAGGATGGGCCGCACGCGGATCGAGCCGGCCTCGAGGAGCGCGGCGTCGAGCGTCGCGCCGCTCTTCCAGCAGGACTCCGTCTGCTCGAGCAAGAGGATGCCGTTCTTGACGACGAGGCCGACGAGCAGGACGCAGCCCATGAGCGACGAGGCGTTGAGCGGCACGCCGACGACGACGAGCGTCGCGAGCGCGCCCACGAGCGCGAGCGGCACCGAGGCCAGCACGACGAGGGACATGCGGGCGTGGCGGAACTGCGCGAGGAGGACGGCGAGCACGCCGAGGAGCCCGAAGCCGAGCACGCGCGCGAGGTCGCGGAACGTCTCCTGTTGCGCGCGATACTGGCCGCCGAGCTCGCTCGTGTAGCCCTCGGGCAGCGCGAGGTTGCGCAGGCGGCCCCGGACGTCGGCGGCGATCGAGCCGATGTCGCGGCCCTCGCGATCGGCCGTGACGATGACCGTGGGGCGGAGGTTCTCGCGCAGCAGGACGCTCGGGGAGGTCGCGCGCTCGAGGTGGGCGACGGCCGCGATCGACGTGGTCGCCTCCCCGGTGGCAGGCAAGATGGGCAAGCGTTCGAGCTCCCTGCCGTCGAAGCGCACGGAGTCGGCGTAACGAACGCGCACGCCGAGCGGCCTATCGGCGCGGCGAATGACCGCGGCGACGGCGCCGTGGAGGCCGACGTCGAGGTTCGTCGTGACGTCCGCCGCCGTGAGGCCGAGGCGCGCCGCGCCCCCGGGATCGAGGCGCAGCCTCAGCTCGGGCGCGTCGCCCTCGAAGCCCGAGTAGAGATCGACGAGGCCGGTGACGCCCTCCACGCGGTGCGCGACCTCTTGGGCCTTGGCGCGGAGCACGGCGTAGTCGGCGCCGAAGAGCTTGAGCTCGAGGGGGCGCGGCGTGCCCGAGAGATCGTTGAGGACATCCTGGAGGACCTGAACGAACTCGACGCGCGCCTCAGGGACCTCGCGCGCCGCGCGCGCGCGCGCGACGGCGATGACCTCCTCGGCGGAGGCGCTGCGCGCGGCGCGCGGTTTGAGCCGCACCATGATGTCGCCGCGATTGACCTCGGTGGCGGCCGCGGGCCCGAGCTCGGCGCCCGTGCGTCGCGAGTAGATCGCGACCTCGGGGAGCGAGCGCAGCACGGCCTCGAGCCTCCGCGCGACGGCGTCGGTGTCGGTGAGCGAGGTACCCGCCGGCAGGAAGTAGTCGACGACGAACGCGCCCTCGTCCATCTCGGGGAGAAACCCCGTCCCGACGGCGCGCGCGCTGAGGCCGCCCACGACGAGCAGGACGAGGCCCAGGGTGACGCCCAGCCATGGGCGGCGCAAGAGTCGCGTCAGCGCGCGCCCGTATCCGCGCACGTACCAGGGCTCGCGGAGGGCTGCGCCCGTCGCGCGGGGCCGCATCCAGGCCACGGCGGCGAGCGGCACGACGGTGAGCGCCATCGCGAGCGAGAGCAAGACCGCCGCCGAGAGGGTCGTCGCGAGCGCGACGAAGAAGCGCCCCACGATGCCCTCCAGCCACGCCAGCGGCAGGAAGACGATCACGGTCGTCGCCGTCGTGCCGATGAGCGCCGGCAGAAGGGCGCGCGTCGACACGCGGGCGGCGACGTCCGGCGGGCTGCCTCTCTCGAGCTCGCGGCGGATCGCCTCGACGACGACGATGGCGTCGTCGACGACGAGGCCGATCGCGACGGCGAGGCCACCCATCGACATGAGGTTGAGGCTCTGCCCGAAGAGGTGGACCGGGATGAACGTGACGCCCAGCGTGAGCGGGACGGCGAGCGCCGCCACGAGGCCCCCGCGCAGATCGCGCAGGAAGAGCGCGATCACGACGACGCACAAGGCGATGCCGATCAAGATGGCGTCGCGGATCGAGCGCAGCGAATCGTCGACGAGCGCCGCCTGGTCGTAGACGGTCGCGACCTTGACCTCCGGTGGGAACGCGCGCGCCGTCTCGTCGACGGCCGCGCGCACGCGCGCCACGACGTCGGGCGTGCTGGCGCCGGGCAGCCGGCTCACGCTGAGCAGCACGGTCTCCCCGGCCGGCCCGGCCACGCGCAGCAGGCGATCCTCGGCGCCCTCCTCGATCGTCGCGATGGTCGAGAGCGGGATGGGGCTTCCGTCGGCGCCGACCGCCACGGGGATGGCGCCGAGATCACGGCCGTCGTGGGGCTCGCCGGACGCGATCACGGTCACGAGGGCGTGTGCGTCGTCGAAGCGCCCCACGGCCTGCAGCACGGTGGCGTCGCGGACCTTCTCGGCGACGCGCGCGGGCGTGAGCCGCAACGCGGCCGTCCGCGCCGGGTCGAGGATGATCTCCATCTCGCGCACGTCGCCACCCAGGACCTCGACGCGGCCGACGCCCGTGACGCGCGAGATGGCCGGCCGGACGACGAGTTCGGCCAGGTCGCGCAGGCGGCGTGGGTCGACGGGGCCGCTAAGGTTGAACGTCACGACGGGAAACGACGTGGTCGTGAGGCGTTCGACGACGATGTCGACCCCCGCCGGGAGAGCGGCGCGCGTCTCGCCCACGCGCGACTCCGTGAGCTGGAGCGCGCGCCACATGTCGGTGCCGGGCGAGAACAGCAGCGAGATCTCGACGGCGCCTCGGATCGTGCGCGAGCGAACGCGCTCGACGCCGAGCACCGTCGTGAGCGCCACCTCGAGCGGCCGCCCGATCGTCGCCTGCGTCAGCTCGGGTGGCGCGTCGCCGCCGCGCGCGACGACGACGATGCGCGGGAAGTCGATCTCGGGGTAGATGCCGCTCGGCATGCGCGTCGTCAACAGCCCGCCGCTCACGGCCAGGCCGACGGCGACGACCCAGACGAGCGCGCGGCGCGATGACAGCCAGGTGGTCATCGCGTCACCGCGTCACTTCGAGGGCCTCGCCGTCGGCGATGCCGATGACCGGCTCGACGACGACCTCCTGACCGGCCGCGAGGCCCGGCGCCTCGACCTTGGCCCCCGCCGCGCCGCCGCGCGCGAGCCGCCGGACGTGCGCGAGGCCGTCGGCGCCGCACAGCACGACCTCTATCTCGTCGCCGGCGCCGCTGCGCACCGCCTCCTTCGGGACGACGACGGTTCGCCGCGCGCTGCCCGCGCTGACGCGCGCGGTTCCGAGAACGCCGATGGGCGGGCGCTGCCCCTTCCCCAGGTCGAGCGTCACGCGCGCCACGCCGAGGCCCGTCGCCCGATCGACGGCGGGGGACACCGCCGACACGGCGCCCGTCCACGAGGCGCCGGGCAGGGCCGCGATGACGACTTCGGCGGCCTGGCCCTTGCTCACGCGCACGAGATCGCTCGCGGTCGCGTCGGCGCGAAGCTCGAGCCGGCTCGGGTCGGCGACCTCGACGATGGGCGTCGCCGGCGTTCCGTCGACGAGCTCGCCGGCGCGCCGGAAGATCCGGATGACGACGCCGGCCAGGGGGCTGCGTACCGTCGCGTGCTCGACCTGCCGCTCGGCGCGGTGGGCGGCCGCCTCCGCCTCGCTCAGCGCGGCGGCCGTCGTGGCCTCGCGCGCCGTCGCGTCGTCGACCTCCTGGCGCGCGGCGATGCCGTGCTCGAACACGCGCCGCACGCGCGCGGCCGTGGCCTCGGCGTTCCGGGCCTCGGCGCGCGTGCGCGCGACGCCGGCCGCCGCGGCGCGCGCCTCGTCGGCGAGCGGCGCGGCGTCGACGCGCGCCACGGGCGTCCCGAGCGCGACGACGTCCCCTTCCCGAACGAGGATCTGCAAGAGGCGCCCGCCGACCTGGGCGGCGATCTGGGCGTCCCTCTCCGGCAGGGG
>DASZFV010000375.1:0-2722 GCA_035939455.1 Polyangia bacterium | reverse complement strand
GCCGCGCGCGCCCGCGCCTCGCGCTGCTCTTTTGCGATCGTGCCGCCGCCTCGAGGCTGCCGGCGTTCCCCCAAGAGGTGTCATGATCGTCCTGGCCGGAGACGTTGGTGGAACCAACTCGAGGCTCGCGCTCTTCGAGGTGCGACCCGGGTCCCCGGGCGAGGCGCCGCGGCTCACGCAGCTCTTCGAGCGCACGATGCCCTCGAGGTCCGAATCGTCCCTCGACGACATCGCCGAGGCCTTCCTGCGCGTGGCCGAGGTCGAGACGAAGGGTCGCGTCGCCAAGGGCAAAGGCATCGAAGCTGCTTGCCTCGGCGTCGCCGGTCCCGTCGAGAACAATCGGCACCACCTCACGAACCTGCCCTGGGTCGTCGACGGAAGGTCGCTCGCGGCCCGCCTCGGCATCCCGCGCGTCAAGCTCGTCAACGACTTCGTGGCCGCGGCGCACGGCGTCACCGTCCTCGGTCCAGCCGACCTCGTGGCGCTCGGCAAGGGCACCGCCGTCGCGCGCGGACCGATCGCCGTGCTCGGCGCGGGCACGGGGCTCGGCGCGGCCTTTCTCCTGTGGGCCGACGTCGCAAATCGTTACGAGGTCGTCCCGTCGGAGAGCGGGCACGCCGACTTCGCGCCGCGCACGCCGCTCGAGGCCGGCTTGCTCCAGTATCTGACCGCCAAGTACGGGCGCGTGTCTTGCGAGCGCGTGCTCTCGGGCAACGGGCTCGTCGATGTCTTCGGATTCCTGTCGCAGGAGCCGGCCTGCCGATCGCTCATCCGGCCCGAGACCGCCGCGGCGCTCGCGTCCGCGGGCCCAGGCAACCCAGACGCCGCCGCCGAGATCTCGAAGCGAGGCCTCGCCGGCACGGACCCGATCTGCGAGATGGCGCTCGCGGTCTTTTGCTCGGTCCTGGGCGCCGTGGCCGGGAATCTCGGCCTGGCCGTCCTCGCGACGGGGGGCGTCTTCGTCGCGGGCGGCATCGCGCCCCGCATCCTCGCCTGTCTTCAGAAAGGTGGATTTCGGGAGGCGTTCGAGCGCAAGGGCCGCTTGCACACGCTCGTCGAGGCCATGCCCACCTTCGTCGTCACGCACGCAGAACCAGGCCTGCTCGGCGCCGCCACAATCGCCGCGACCAGCTGACGCCCCGGACGCGGCGCGGCGTCCCACCGTCCGCACTCGACCGATCGGCTGTTCGTGGTCAAGGAACCGATAGCATCGGTCGATGTCGAGAGCCGTGGGAAACGGGCCGCAGGGGGCGCGCGCCGCGCTCGCCGTAGGCGATGCGTCGATGCGTCTCGACGCGGACGCGGCGGCGAGCCGCGTCGAGGCAGCGGCTCGACTCGATCGCGAGCGCGATCGCTTCGGTCGCATGGTCGGGCACTCGACGGCCATGCAGACGGTTTTCGACGTCCTCGGCAAGGCGGCGGGCAGCGAGGCTACGATCCTGCTCGAGGGCGAGACCGGCACGGGCAAGGAGGTCTCGGCGGAGGCCATCCACAAGGGCAGTCCGCGCAGGGACAAACCCTTCCTCGTCGTCGACTGCGGCGCCATGCCGCCCCAGCTCCTCGAGAGCGAGCTCTTCGGCCACGAGCGCGGCGCCTTCACGGGCGCGGTCTCGTCGCGCCTCGGCGTGTTCGAGGCGGCCGCGGGCGGCACCGTCTTCCTGGACGAGATCGGCGAGCTCAGCATCGACCTGCAACCGAAGCTCCTGCGCGTGCTCGAGCGGCGCGAGGTTCGCAGGGTCGGCACGAACATTCACGTGCCGGTCAACGTGCGGCTCATCGCCGCGACGAACCGCAGCTTGCGCGAGCAAGTGGCGGGGCACAAGTTCCGCTCGGACCTCTACTACCGTCTTGCCGTCGTCGAGGTGAAGCTCCCACCGCTGCGCGATCGCCTGCTGGACCTGCCGCTCCTCGTCGAGCACATCGTGCGGAACCTCGCACCGATCGACGAACAGACTCTGGCCGTCGTCCGCTCCCCGGAGTTCCTCTCGGCGCTGGGCCACCACAACTGGCCCGGCAACATCCGCGAGCTGCGCAACTATCTCGAGCGCTGCGTGGCGCTGCGCGACTTCACCGCGCCCAGGATCGCCGACACGATCTCGGCGAGCCCGGAGAGCGCCGTCAACATCGGGCAGCCGTTGCGCGAGGCGCGCGAGGGCTGGGTGAGCGCCTTCGAGAAGCGCTATCTCGAGGAGCTCCTGCGCCTGCACGAGAATCGGGTCAGCGCCGCCGCGCGCGCGGCCGGCGTCGACCGCATCTACTTCTACCGCCTTCTGTGGAAGCACGGCCTGCGCACGCGTGAGCCCTCCCTGCGGGACGTCGAAGACGCGAGCCCGTGAGGCGCGGAGCCCAGCCTCCCTCGTAGATTCCTCGCTAATGCCGGCCGTTCCCTTACAGTCGAGTCGTCCTATGGAGCGCGCCGAGCCCCAACCCGTCCCGCTCCCGCAGGCCGGCCAGAGGGTGGCCGAGCTGACGCCGCGGGCGCTGCTCTTCGGGTGCGCCCTCGGTGCCCTGCTCGCCGCCGGGAACGTCTACACGGGCCTCAAGACCTCCTTCATCGACGGCGGCAGCATCACGGCGGCGCTCCTGGCCTTCGCGTTCTTCTCGACGTTCAAGCCGCGCTCGGGCGGTAGCTTCGGCATGCTCGAGAACAACATCGCGCAGACCACCGCGTCCTCGGCCGCCATCATGGGGTTCGCCATCGGGCTGCCGGGCTCCGTGCCCG
>DASZFV010000374.1:0-15498 GCA_035939455.1 Polyangia bacterium | reverse complement strand
CGTCCACACGGGGCCTCGCAAGCCCACCCTCAGCGCGCGCGGGCGGAGCGCCGCGTCGGGCGCGTTGCCGCGCGTCACCAGACGAAGGTCGAGCCGGCGCCGATGAACTTCAGCACTTGGGACTCGCCGCGCCACCACTCGGACTTCCAGTACATGGCCTCGGCGCTCAAAACGACCGAGTGGATGCGCTGAGTGATGACGAGGTGACCCTCGACATTCTGTTTGATGAGGCTCGTGGCCGGCGTCGCGGCGTCCGAGATCGTCTCCTGAACGAACACGGCGCCGCCGCCCACCACGGCGCCGGTCCCGCTCGGGCGATATTCGTAGCCGAGGTTCCCGAAGTAGCCGCGGAACATGCGGAGCTCGTCACCGAGGAGGGGTTGGCCGTTGGCGTCCGTCCCGCCCGGTTGGTCATGGGCCAACGGTTTGCCCTGATCGTCCTGCTGGAAGGGCGTATCCGTCCCCATGCCTTTGCCCTCCCAAGCGCCGCCACCCACCCTGAGCCCGCCCGTCTCGAGGCGCGCCGCCCCCATGAATCCCCAGGCCGTCGTGCCCTCCGTCGTCATGCCGCTCACCTTCGCGAGCTGTTGCGCGAGCGTCTGACCTTTCAAGACGAACTTGCCGTCGCTGAGGAAGTGGAGCCGGTAACTGACCTCGCCCTCGACGCGCGGCGTGGGCGTGATTTGATAATCGGGCAGTGACGACGGATCCTCGAGCGACAGCTGCACTTCGAAGCCGGCAAACCGCGGCGTGATGTACCGAAGCTGCGCGTTGTACCCCGCGTAGATCGGGCCCGCGCCGACCGAGCCGCACGCGATCGTCGACGCCTCCGCGAGACAAGGGTTGCCGACGGCGTACTCGTAGGCGTAGGCGTTCACCTCGCCGGAGGCGGAGCCGAAGATGGAGAACGCGCGTCCGAAGGCAAACGTACCGAACGACCCCGCGAGCGCACCCCAGGCCTCGCGCGCATCGACGCCCTTGGTCTGGGGAGGGACGCCCTTGCTGCTGTCGATCCCGTTGAGCCAGATCGAGACGAAGGCTTTCGCCTCGAGCGTCTCGGTCATCTTGTTGGTCACGCCGAAACCAATCTGGCTGCCGACGAAGCCGCTGCGGATGCGCGAGTCGAAGAGCTTGTTTTGCGCATCCTGGGAGCTGTCCTGGATTTGACCGCCGATGAGACGGCTCGCGCTGTGAGGATCTCCGTCCCCCTGGATGAGCTCATAGTGGGCCTCGACGCGACCGGTGGTCATGAACCGCCAACCGTCGGCGTCGTGCAGGATGATCTCCGCTCTCGCGACGCTCGGTCGCATCGAAAAAGCGCCGAGCACTGCCGCCGCCGCGAACATCGAGGTGTGGCTCCCGAGTCTTCTCATCGTCGCTTCTCACCTTTCACCGAGGGCGAACGCGGAGCGCGCCCGGTGTTGTGCCGACCTTGTCAGGCGAATGAACTTGCCCGAGGCACAACGCACGCCGTCCCAATCGGGACGGCGCGAACTAAGTACACTCGTTCATCGATAGTTTCCAGACCATTTTCTCGCCCCGGGCGAGAACCGAGCCTGGACGCCGCCGCCCGCAGCGGGCGGCTACGAGGCCTGGCCCAAGAAGACGAAGAGACCGCGCTTGGACGAGATGACGATGTCGGGGATGCCGTCTTTGTTCATGTCGACGACCCTGAATTCGCGCGCGACGCCCGAGGACTTTTGAGTCGGTGAATCGACATCAATCGGGTACGGCACCCAATGGACCGTGGGCGTGCGAACCAGCTTGAAGATGTAGAGCACGGTCGGCTCCGTTCCCACGCCGCCGGAGCCCGACCCGCCGGCGTCGCCGGTCGTGAAGGGGTGGGCCAGGAACGTCTTGCCGGTCACGATGTCCTTGAGCCCGTCGCCGTCCATGTCATACAGCCACAACGAGTGCAGCTGGGAAAACTCCGTGGTGTCTTTCGTGTCCGTGGCGGTCGGGAAGCCCGGGACATTCATGATCATGTTCCGCGTGAACGTGCCGGCCGGCGACTGCCTGTGCCAGGCCAGGCCGTATCCGTGTGAGTTGGACGAGCTGACGATGTCGGCCAGGCCGTCGCCGTCGACGTCGTAGGCGTACATGTTGCTGCCGCCGATGTCGGGCGCCGTGCCGAGGAACTCAGGGATCGAGAACGCATAGTTGATGAACTGCCAAGGCTGCCCAGCCGTGGCCGGTTGTAGCCAGACGCCGCTCCGCTCCATAAGGTCGAGCTTGCCGTCGCCGTTGATGTCCCCTGCCCCGAGACCGTGAATCCAGCCACAGCAATTGTCCTTGAAGGGATACATGCGCGTGACGGAGTGGAAGGTCCACTGCGCGGTCGGGTTCTTCCAGTCGGCTGACCAGTAGCCCCAGGTCTCGGGCGGAGTGCAATTCTTGCAAGCCCCGAGCATTTCGGGCTTCCCGTCGCCGTCCATGTCTGCGTAAGCCTTGTGCTCCGCTTTCATGTCGTTGGAGATCAGGTACCGCGGCCAGTTGCCCGCGGCGTTGTGCGGATTTTGGTACCAATAGCCGGTGCCCGGGGGGATGGGCTGCGTCTGTCCCGTTGCGACCGGCCCGATGTCGGAGGCCGAGTTCTGCAGGATGTCGTCCCAGCCGTCGCCGTCGAAGTCGTAGCCGAAGGCAGACCACGAGTCCGACACGCCAGTGTTGATCTCGTCCGCGATGCCAGTCACCGGCAGATCGTCGTGGCCAGTGCGGTAGATGTGCTCGTTGCCGGCCGTCGCCGGGCTATAGCCAGGGACGAACGGACCCTTGTACCAGCGCTTTCCGGCGGCGATGTCGAGAGTGCCGTCGTGGTCGAAGTCGCCGATGGCGACGCTCTCCGCGAGGAACCGGGTGTGGATCGTGATCTTGGTGAACATGAGCTTGCTGTTCTTGGGACCGCCCGCCACGCCGGCCGTGCCGTCGGTGCCGGCCCCGCCGGTCGGGGTGCCGCCGGCGCCGCCAACGCCCGAGGCGTCGGGCGTCGAGCCCGCCGCGCCGCTCGAGCCCGCGGCTGAGGATGTGCCCGCGGCGCCCGTGGGACCCACGTCTCCGGCGGCGCCCGTCGAGCCGGCGGCCCCCGTCGTCCCCGCGCCCGCGCCCCCGGAGCTACCGGCCACGCCGGTCGGCGCGGTCGGAGACTTGAAACCACAGCCGAGGCATGCGAGCGCGACCGCGCCGCACAAAATCGACCTCAGAGCCGGGACCACGCTGTGTCCATCTTGTGCGCCTCGCATTCCGACGTACCTCCCGAATAGATTACCGAGTGTGTAATGCACGACCCACGAGCTATGTCACAAATCACGGATCGCGCAAGCAACCCCTGCCCATGGACGTGTATCGGGCAGATAGACGCCGGTGGAATGTGGGGCAGGCAGCTCGGGCTTTCTGGTTGCGACCTCGGGGATTGCGGGGCGGATGTTACCGTTAACAAATTGCCTGTCAAGCAGGACTTCGAGGCCTGCCACGCAGGAAATCCCCGACGCGCCAGCGCGCGTCGGGGACTCGCGGACCGGCCGCTCTCAGCGGCAGACGCGGCCGTTCCAGCAGGGCGGCGGCGGCGCGTAGCGGCGCTCGACGATCGGGAACGGGTTGGCGGTCTGTCGCAGGTCGAGGTCGTGATCGCAGGCCCAGCCCTCGCACGTGTCGGGCTCGACGTTGATGCCCAGCGCGACGAGCCCGTCGCGGTCGTTGTAGCGGGCGCCCAGCACGACGGCCGGGAAGCTCGCGCTCTCGCGCACGAAGGTCACCTCGCGGACCGACGAGCCCACGGCCTCGCCGAACTCGGTGCCGAGCCCGGGGCGGCGCGACGAGTCGGCGTACCCGCGCGCCGCGTCCGAGGTGGCAGGCGCGCCGCCACCCAACCCGGGCGCCGCCGACGCCGCCGGCGCGGCCTCGCGGGAGCTCTTTGCGGAACGGTGCTCCGCGCGCGCGCCGCCTTCGTCGGCCAGGCCGTCGGCCTGCGGATAGCGCTCGCGCTCGGGATAGGGCGGGGACGACGCGCGCGGGTCCGTGTAGGGCAGCTCGAGGGGCCGCGGTCGAGGGCGCGGGAGGTACCGCTCCGGGAAGATCGCGGCGCCGATGACGCCCGCCTCGCGCGCCGAGCCCGTCCGCGCGGCGTAGGAGTCCGCCACCGACGAGAAGCGGAAGGCGGCCACCTCGGCGCGCGAGAGGCGCCAGCCGTCGATGTCGACCTGGCCCCAGGCCGGGACGAGATAGCCGCGCTTGTTGCGGAAGTCTGCCGGATGTCCGTCGACGACGTCGCGGCCGTCGACGGAGGCGACCGCCTCGATGCGGCGGCCGGTGTGGTTGAGGATGCGCAGCGTGTAGCGCGCGCCGAGCTCGCCCAGGACGTATGTCCCGCCGCGCTGGAAGAACGTCGGCGCGGGGGTGCCGTCGACGAGCACCTGCAGCTCGTAGCCGCCCAAGGCGCTCATGAGCGGGCCCCCGGTCCGTGGGTCCCCGACGGGCCTGGCCTGGGCACAGGCGCCCGAGAGCAACGTCAGCGAAAGCGCGATCCCGATTCCCCGTGCCGTCTTCTTCCGAAAGGTCATTGTAGCCTCCTGGGCGTTCTAGACGTGCGGGCCGGGCGCGCGATCTACCGTTTCGGCATGGGTTGGGCTAAGCCAGCATGAACATGAAGAACATGGCGGAGTTGCAGGGCGCCACGCCGCCGCCCTGGCTCGGGCGGTCGCGCTGGCGGCTCGTCGCCGACGTCGTGGGCGGCCTGCGCGCGAACCTCGACAAGCTCATGCAGCTCGCGGGCCTCTTGGCCGCTTATGTGCGTCCGTCGGTGCTGCGCCGCCGCTTCGAGCGCTTGCGCGCCCTCGGCCACGTCGACATCGTGCCGACCTGGGCCCAGGCCGTGCTCGCGGGGCGCGATCAGATGATGTTGAGCGCGAGCGAGGAGACGAAGCTCTTCTACGCGAGCCAGGGCATCCCGTGGATCTTCCACAACGCGCGCCGGTTCCTCTCGGGTCCGGCGACCATGCTCGATCCCATCGGGCTGTTCTCCCCGCGGGACACGATCGCGGAGCACGTGCTCCAGACGTTTCACCGACATCCGGTGTACGACCTCGTGTTGCTGCGCGCCCACGAGGGCGGCGTCGAGGCGCTCGCGCGAGGCGTCGAGCGCCTCAACGCGGGGACGCACCCGCGCGGGCGCGCGCTCGCGTCGTTGATCGAGGACGGCTCGTACCACGCGCGCCTGCCGGGCGAGATCGCGGCCTTCGCGGCCGATCCGCTCGCGCCCGCGCGGCCCATTCCCGAGGGGCTCGTCGCCGACGCGCACATGATGCTCGCCATGGACCAGTTCAAGGACATGCGCGGCTTCGCGCGCTACGCCTCGCGGCTCGAGGCCACCGTGCCGCGCGCGCTGCTCGCCTGGCTCGCCGCCGGCTTCGACGAGGCGCTCGGCTCCCTGCTCGGCGTCAAGCTCGGGCCCACGAGCATCCGCGTCGAGGCGTGCGATCCCGAGATTCGCGCGCGCCACCCCGAGGCCGTCAAGGTGCGGAGCGGTACGTGAGCGCGAGGACGGGGAGCGTGACGGCGCCGGAGCCGAGCACGCGCACGAGCGTAAGGTCGAGCCAAGCCGCCGGCGGCGTCACTGATTGACGCCGCTCGCGAGGAAGCCGCCGTCGACGACGAGGATCTCGCCGTTGACGAAGCTCGCGGACTCGGACGCGAGGAATACGGCCGCGCCCACGAGCTCCTCGATGCGGCCGAAGCGCTTGAGGGGCGTGCGCAGCAGAAACTCGCGCCCGCGCTCGGTGCCGTCGAGGAGCGCGCGGTTGATGTCGGTGCGGAACACGCCAGGCGCTATGGCGTTGACGCACACGCCGCGCGGGCCCCACTCGAGCGCAAGCGACTTCGTGAGCGACGCCACGGCCGCCTTGCTCGCGGCGTAGGCCGCGACCTCGTAGAGCGCGACGAACGTCGAGAGCGAGCCAATGTTGATGATGCGGCCGTAGCCGCGCGCGAGCAGCGGCGGCGCGAAGACCTGGCAGGCGCGCAGCGTGCCCGTGAGGTTGGTCTGGAGGATGTCGTTCCACTCTGCTTCGCTGACGTCGAGCGTGGGCGTGCGCTTGGTCTTGCCCGCGCAGTTCACGAGGACGTCGAGCCGGCCGAAGGCCGCGAGCGTCGCGTCGCGCAGCGCCTCGAGCGACGCGCGCTTGGCGACGTCGCAGGGCAAGCGCAGGGTCCGGCGCCCGCGCGCCTCGATGGCGTCGGCCACCTCGCCCACGAGCGCGGCGCGCCGCCCCGACGCGACGACGTCGGCGCCCGCCTCGGCCAGGCCGAGCGCGAGCGCGCGCCCGATGCCCGACGTGCCGCCGACCACGACGGCGACGCGGCCCTGGAGATCGCGCGCGCCGCCCGCGCCCACGCCGTCGGCGTTGGTGCTCACGCCGCCCCCCGCGCGCCGAGCGCCCGCGCGACGATCTCGCGCGCCTCCGTGAGGATGGCCTCGAGGTGCGCCGCGCTCGTCATGCTCTCGGCGTAGATCTTGTAGACGTTCTCCGTGCCCGACGGCCGCGCCGCGAACCAGCCGTTCTTCGTCGCGACCTTGAGGCCGCCGATTGGCGCGTCGTTGCCCGGCGCCCGCGTCAGCTTGGCGGTGATGGGCTCGCCCGCGAGCGTCTGGGCCCGCACGGCCGCCGGGTCGAGCTTCTTGAGGGCGGCCTTCTCGGCGGGCGTCGCGGGCGCGTCGACGCGCGTGTAGAATTGCGCGCCGTACTGCGCGCGCAGCTCCTCGTAGTGCGTCCCCGGATCCTTGCCGGTCTTCGCCGTGATCTCGGCGGCGAGCAGGTCGAGGATGATGCCGTCCTTGTCGGTGCTCCAGGCGCTGCCGTCCATCTGTAAGAAGCTCGCGCCCGCGCTCTCCTCCCCGCCGAAGCCGCAGCTGCCATCGAGCAGGCCCGCCACGAACCACTTGAAGCCCACGGGCACCTCGCGCAGCTCGCGCCCCAGGCTGGCGACGACGCGGTCGATGAGGGTGCTGCTCACGAGCGTCTTGCCCACGCCGGCGCGCGCCGGCCAGCCCGGCCGGTGCGAGAACAGGTACCGGATGGCGACGGCCAGGTAGTGGTTGGGGTTCATGAGGCCGGCGGGCGTCACGATGCCGTGGCGGTCGGCGTCGGTGTCATTGCCGAAGGCGACCGCGTAGCGGTCTTTGAGAGCGAGCAGATTCGCCATGGCGCAGGGGCTCGAGCAGTCCATGCGGATCTTGCCGTCGTGGTCGAGCGGCATGAACGCGAAGCGCGCGTCGACCTTCTCGTTGACGACCGTGAGGTCGAGGTCGAAACGCTCGGCGATGCGCGACCAGTAGCGCACGCTCGCGCCGCCCATGGGATCGACGCCGAGCTTGAGCCCCTCGCGCTTGATGGCCTGGACGTCGACGACGCGCGGCAGATCCTGCACGTAGGCCTCGAGGAAATCGTATTCGTGCGTCGACGGCGCCTTGCGCGCCTCGGCGTACGGGAGGCGCTTGATGCGCGAGACACCCGCGCGCAGGAGCTCGTTGGCGCGCGCCTGCACGACGTCGGTGACGTCGGTGTCGGCGGGCCCGCCGTGGGGAGGGTTGTACTTGAAGCCGCCGTCGCGCGGAGGGTTGTGCGAGGGCGTGATGACGATGCCGTCGGCGAACCGGCCGGCCGCGGCGCGCCCCTGGTTGTGCGCGAGGATCGCGCGCGAGAGCGCGGGCGTGGGCGTGAAGCCGGCGCCACCCGTCTCGGCGTCGTCGGGCGCGAGGAGCGTCTCGACGTCGTTCGCCGCGAGGACCTCGAGGGCGGTCTGCTGCGCGGGCGCCGAGGCGGCGTGCGTGTCGACGCCGAGGAAGAGCGGCCCCGTGATGCCGGCGCGCGCGCGCTGCTCGCAGATGGCCTGCGTGATGGCCAGGATGTGCGCCTCGTTGAACGCGCCGTCCTCGGGCGCGCCGCGGTGGCCGCTCGTCCCGAAGGACACGAGCTGGGCGGGGTCGTCGACGTCGGGCGCGCGCGACGCGTAGGCGGCTCGCAGCTTGGCGACGTCGATGAGCAGTTCGCGCGGGGCGACCTTTCCTGCGAGCGGCGAGAGCGACATGGGTCGGCGGGAGCATAGCGCGACCGAGCTTTTCGTTTCGGCGTTTTCGCGGGAATGTCCGATGGGCGCCTGGTAGTTTTCACGAGCGATGTTCGGGACGATCGTCGGCCGCGCCCTCTGCCTCCTGCTCGCCGGCTCGGCGCTCGGTCTCGCCGTCAACGCCGCGCGGCCCGACGGCGTGCGCTTCACGAAGTTCGCGCCGCCCAACACCTGCGGCGGGGGCGAGGCGGGCGCGGCCCCGGGCGCCGCGCCCGTCGAGGTGCTGCCGCCGGCGGTCGCCGCCTCCCTGTGCGGCGACGCGCAAACATTACTGGCGGACGTGCGCCCGCCCGACGAGTTCGCCGAGGGCCACGTCACGGGCGCGATCCACTTGCCCTGCGCGTCCTCGGGCAGCGCCGCGAGCGCCGCCGTCGATCGCCTCGCGGGCCGCCACACGCTCGTCGTCTACGGCGACGGGACCGAGGATGCCAAGCTCGTCGCCGAGGAGCTGCGGCGCCGCGCGGGCCGCCCCGACCTGCGCGTGCTCGTGATCGAGGGCGGCTTCGCCGCGTGGAGCCGGGCCGGCCTCGCGTGCTCGTCGGGGCCGTGCCCCGAGTGCGGCGTGCCACACGAGCACAAATGAAAGCTCTCGCCCTCGTGCTGCGCCTCGGCCTCGGCGGCCTCTTCGTCGTCGCGGGCGCGCTCAAGCTGCGCGCGCCCGTCGCCTTCGCGACCGAGATCGCGAACTACCAGCTCCTGCCCGCGCTGGCGCCCTACGTCGCGGCCGTGCTCCCCGTCGGCGAGCTCGTCATCGGCAGCGCGCTCGTGGTCGCGCCGCGCGCCTGGCGCCGCGCCGCCGCCCTCGGCGCGCTCGGGCTGCTCGCGACGTTCACCGTCGCCGTCGGCTCGGCGTTCTTCCGCCGCATCAACATCGACTGCGGCTGCTTCGGTACGGGCGGCGGCCCCATCACGGGCCTCACGCTCGTGCGCAACGTCGTGCTCATGGCGGCGGCCACCGCGATCGTGGCGTTCTAGGATCGGGCCGCTCACCCTTCGACGCGCAGCTCGATCGGGCCCGTGCGTCCGCCGGCGCCGCCTTTTTCGCCGGGCTTGCCGTAGATGCACAGGCCGTGGGCGTGCGGTCCCGTCGGCACCGTGAAGCGGAGCTTGTGCTTGCCGATGCCGACGGCGGCGTCGAGGACGTCGGGCTTCGCCGTGCGCAGCTCGACCCAGGCGCCGCGCCCGTCGTCGCGCGTCGCCGTCGCCGTGCCGATCGTCATGCCGTCGAGCGTGACCTCGAAGGCCGACGCGCCGTCGGGCGGCGACGTCGAGCCGGGATACTCGGAGGAGACGCGCGCGCGCAGCGCGAGCGCGTACGGAAGGCGCGGCCGCCTCGGCGCGGCGCGGCTCTTGCCCTCGGGAGCGACGACCTCGTAGGCGTACTCGAACCAGCCGGTTTCGGTGCCCCAGGCGTGCGCGACGGCGCCGCCGTCGTAGAGGCCCGTCGCCTCCCAGGACGCGCGCTCGTACGTCGCCGGGTCCCAGCTCACGCGTACGTCGGCTGCTGCGCCGTCCGCTCCCGACCTCACCTTGGGCACGATCGCCGCCTGGCCCGTGAACTCGCCGTGGAGCGCCATGAGCGGCACCTCTCCGACGTGGGGGCCGAGGTCCGGGTTGACGGCGTCCGCGGGCAGCGCGTTCCGGGAGGCGGCCGCGCGAATCGCCGCGCGCGGTCCCTCGGCGGCCGTCTCGCCCACGCTGATGCCGTGCCGCCGATCGGCGCCGCCCGCGGGCTGGTAGAGCCACACGATACCGCCCGCGGCGCCGTCGAAGCGCAGCCGCTCGAGGACGCGCCCCATCCAATAGCCGCGCGTCTGGTGATCCCAGTTGCCATCGTCGTCGCCGTGGATGCCGAACTCGCCGAGCACGAGCGGCTTGCCCGCGACGTGGTGCGCGAGTTGGACAACGTCGTCGAGGGCCGCTTCGAGGAGCGCCGTGTCGCGGTTCTTGAGCAGATCCTCGGGGTAGACGTGCGCGTCGCAAAAATCCACCTCGGGCAGCTTGCAGACGGCCAGCCAGTCGCGCCGCTCGCTCTCGGTCCGGTAGACGCTCACGCCGGGCGTCACGAGGTGGTGTGGATCGAGCGCGTGGACGACCGTCGCCATCTCGGAGACCCAGGCCCGGCGGGCGTCGGCGCCCGCCGTCGTCAGCACCGTCGACTCGTTCATGAGCTCCCAGGCGAGGATCGTCGGATCGTCGCGGTAGGGAACGCCCGTGACCCGGTTGCGGCGCTTGAGCAGGCGCTCGAGGTGCGCGCGGTACCAGGCGCGCATCTTCGGATCCGAGTAGAAGCGATCGGCGGCGCCGTACGCGGTCTCCTCCCGCACGCCCGCCCAGCTCAGGTAGCGGGGCACGCCGCCGTAGTCGCTCCAGTTGTTGGCGAGCGTGATGACGAGCCGCACGCCGGCCCGCCCCGCGGCCGCGATGACGCGGTCGAGCTGCCGTGGGCCCGCCTCGACCCAGCCGTCGGGCCCCGCCCGGAACAGGAAGCCCTCGCGCTGCCAGGCCGGCGCGTCGGCGTCGCCCTCGCCGAAGGCCCACACGCGCCCAACGTGCAGGCCGTCCTTCGCGGCGCCCTCGAGCACGGCCTCGGTGGCCGCGCGATTCTTCACGCCGTGCATGACCGCCAGGTTGGCGCCCACGAAGTGGAAGGGCTGCCGATCGATCGTGAGGTCGTGGCCCGAGACGCGCACGAAAGGATCGCCGCTCGTCTTGAGCGGGGCGCCGAGCAGCACGCACGTGATCGCCAGCAGCAGGATCGCGAGGCGCATGCCCATCCCGGGCCCATGTTACCCGAGCCGGGGCCTTCCGCGCGCACCTATGGCAAAGTGGAGGGCTGCCATGAACGACTTCCAGTTCCAGGAGCTGCTGCCCCTCGGCCCCGACGAGACGCCCTACCGCAAGCTCACGTCGGACCACGTGTCGACCTTCGAGGCCGCCGGGCAGACCTTCCTGCGCGTCGAGCCCGAGGCCCTCACGCTGCTGACGCGCCAAGCGATGCGCGACATCTCGCACCTGCTGCGCCCGGGCCACCTCGCGCAGCTGCGCGGCATCCTCGACGACGCAGAGGCCTCGCCGAACGACAAGTTCGTGGCGCTTGAGCTGCTCAAGAACGCAAACATCGCCGCGGGCGGCATCTTGCCGTCGTGCCAGGACACGGGCACGGCCATCGTCATGGGCAAGAAGGGCCAGCGGGTCTGGACGGGGGGCGGCGATGAGGCCGCCATCGCGCGCGGCATCTACGAGACGTACCAGACCGCGAACCTGCGCTACTCGCAGCTCGCGCCGCTCGACATGTACGAAGAGTCGAACACGGGCAGCAACCTGCCCGCACAGATCGAGCTTTACGCCACCGACGGCGACGCCTACAAGTTCCTGTTCTTTGCGAAGGGCGGGGGTAGCGCCAACAAGAGCCTGCTCTTTCAGGAAACGAAGGCGCTCCTCAACCCGGCGAGCCTCATGAAGTTCCTCGAGGCCAAGCTGCGCAGCCTCGGCACGGCGGCGTGCCCGCCGTATCACCTCGCGATCGTCATCGGCGGGCCCTCGGCCGAGTACTGCCTGAAGGTCGCGAAGCTCGCGTCGGCGCACTACCTCGACACGCTGCCCACGGGCGGAAACGCGCTCGGGCGCGGCTTCCGCGATGTCGGGCTCGAGCGCGACGTGCTGGCGCTCGCGCAGCGCACGGGCGTGGGGGCGCAGTTCGGCGGCAAGTATTTCTGCCACGACGTGCGCGTCGTGCGGCTGCCGCGGCACGGCGCCTCGTGCCCCGTCGCCATCGCCGTCTCTTGCTCCGCCGACCGCCAGGCGCTCGGGAAGATCACGAAGGACGGCATCTTCCTCGAGCAGCTCGAGAGCGACCCGGCGCACTACCTGCCCGAGATTGTCGACGAGCATCTGGCGGGCGAGGTGGTCTCGGTCGATCTCAACCGTCCCATGGCGGAGATCCGCGCGACGCTCTCGCGCCACCCGATTCGCACGCGCCTCTCGCTGACGGGGCCCATGGTGGTCGCGCGCGACATCGCGCACGCCAAGATCAAGGAGATGCTCGACCGCGGCGAGGCCATGCCGGCCTACCTGAAAGATTTCATGGTCTATTACGCCGGGCCCGCCAAGACGCCCGCGGGCTACGCCTCGGGTTCCTTCGGGCCCACGACGGCGGGGCGCATGGACGCCTACGTCGACCAGTTTCAATCACACGGCGGCAGCCTGGTCATGCTCGCCAAGGGCAATCGCTCGCCGGCCGTGACGGCGGCCTGCCGCAAGCACGGCGGCTTCTACCTCGGGTCGATCGGCGGACCGGCCGCGCGCCTCGCCAAGGACTGCATCCGCCAGGTCGACGTGCTGACGTTCGCCGAGCTCGGCATGGAGGCCGTGTGGAAGATCGACGTCGTCGACTTCCCGGCCTTCATCGTCGTCGACGACAAGGGCAACGACTTCTTCGCCGATCTCACGGGCGTGCCCGAGGCCAAGCCGCCCGCGCCGCCTGCGCGCAAGCTCGACGTTCTTTAGGGCCGGGCGCCGCGCGGCCGGCCGCCCGGACCCATGCCCATCGGCGATTCCTTTTTGGTGAAGCCCGCCGGCACCGCGAACATTGCGGCCGGGATCGACCCGCGCTTGACGCTCTTCAGCTCCTCGTCCTCGTGCTGCCCTGGTTCGAGGGGATGTCGCAGCACCGGGAAGCCCGGATACTTGTCGAACTGCTGGAACATTTGTCGGCCCGCGACGCCCGCGTCCTTCGCCATTTCCTCTGCGAACTTGCGCAGCCCGGCGAAGTCGCTGCGCTGTAGCATCTTCGCGCTCCACGGTGCGAGGCAGTCCTCCTCCTTGGGCGTCGAGCCGTCGAGGACGTGATAGACGTCGCAATCGAAGCCGTTGACGGTCTTTTTTTCGCCCGTGCGCTCGAACTTGAGCTCGGGCGACTTCTCCCCGGGCGCTCCGCCCATCATCTGCTCGATGCGCTTGCGCTGCTCGGGCGGGAGGGACTTCACCTTCTCCTCCATCTCGGCGCGGCGCGCCTTCATCTCTGCCTCCGTCATCTCGAAGTACGTCTTCTCGGTCTCGTTAATCATGAGGAACCGCTTGCCGGCGGCGTCGATGATCACGGTGCTGGGGCGGTTGGCGGCGCCCGGGTTCTCTGCGCGCATCTTGTCCCCCTCGATGTAGAGGGTCGACGTCGCCGCGGCGCCGCGCTGCATGACGACCGTGACGCCGGCGTGGGCGCGGCCGCCCACGAGGAAGGACGCAGCCGTGACCGCGAGGAGCGTGAAACGATGGGAAATCGAGCTGAGCGTCGGAATCATGTGCGGCAGCATCGCACCACCGGGCTTGCGCGTCCAACGCCGATCGGGCACAACCTCCCGCCGTGTCCGCTCCTGATGGCCTCGCCGCGTCCGACGTCCCTCCACCCCCCGCGCCCGCGCGCGACGGGTTCTGGGCGCTCGTGCGCGAGTCGCTCGCGGGCTCGCGGCGCGACCTGACGGCCGAGACCCTCGGCCGCGCCATCCTGCTCCTCGCCGTCCCCATGGTCCTCGAGATGGTCATGGAGTCGATCTTCGCCGTGGCCGACATCTTCTGGGTCTCGAAGCTCGGGCCCGACGCAGTCTCGGTGGCGGTCGTCACCGAGTCGATGATGACGATGCTCTACACGCTCGCCATGGGGCTCGCCATGGGCACGGGTGCGGTCGTGGCGCGCCGCACGGGCGCCAAGGATCCCGACGGCGCGGCGCGCGCCGCCGTCCAGGCCATCATCCTCGGCGGCCTCGCCGCCGCCGCGGTCGGTCTTGTGGGCGCCTTTGCGGGCACGCGCCTCATGGCCGGCATGGGCGCCCCGCCGGGCGCGCTCGCCATCGGCGCCGCGTACCCGCGCGTCATGATCGGCGGCAGCGTCACGGTGCTGCTGCTCTTTGTCATCAACGCCGCCTTCCGCGGCGCCGGCGACGCCTCGATCACGATGCGCACGCTCTGGCTCGCGAACGGCATCAACATCGTGCTCGGACCGTGCTTGATTTTTGGTTGGGGGCCTTTCCCGCGGCTCGGCGTCACGGGCGCCGCCGTGGCGACGACGATCGGGCGCGGCGTGGGCGTGCTCTTTCAATGCCGGGCGCTCGCGCGCGGTCGCGGCCGCCTGCGCGTGAGGCGCGCGCACCTCGTTGCCGACGGTCCGACGCAGCGGACGATCCTGCGCCTCTCGCGCAGCGGCGCCCTCCAGATGTTCGTCGGCATGGCGAGCTGGCTCGTGCTCGTGCGCATCGTCTCGCGCTTCGGCAGCAACGTCATCGCGGGCTACGGCATCGCCTTCCGGGTCGTCATGTTCGCGCTCCTGCCTTCGTGGGGGCTCGGCAACGCGGCCGCGACGCTCGTGGGGCAGAACCTGGGCGCGCACAGGCCCGAGCGCGCCGAGCAGGCCGTCTGGCGCGCCGCTTTCTACAACTTCGTCTTTCTCGGTGGCGTCGGGCTCTTGCTGGTCATCTTCGCGAGCGACGTCGTCCGCCTGTTCTCGAACGTGCCCGGGGTCGTGGCGGCGGGCGGGAGATGCCTGCGCATCGTGAGCGCCGGCTTTCTCTTTTATGCCTACGGAATGGTCGTCACGCAGGCGTTCAACGGCGCCGGCGACACGCGCACGCCCATGCTGATCAACGTCGTGTGTTTCTGGATTTGGGAGATTCCGGCGGCGTTCGTGCTCTCGGGCCCGGTCGGCCTCGGTCCCACGGGCATCTTCTTCGCGATTGCCGCGGCATTTTCGCTCGTCGCCGTGCTCGGCGTGGCCTTGTTTCGCCGAGGTAGGTGGAAGTCGGCAGAGGTATGACCGTTTGACCGGCGCGGGCGTCTTTTGCTGGCGCGGGCCGCGGGGCGCACGCTAATCTTGATGGTGATCCTTCTCGTCTCGTCCTCGTTCGTCGCGGCGGCGCTCCCCATAATTGGGGCCCTTTGCACATTGGGGCGCCCGGCACGCATCGGTGACCGGAATGCTTGAGGGTTACTGCAGACGGCAGCTCCGTCGATCACTGACCGAAAGAAGCGAGGAAAGAAATGGGTAACAGGCTCTACGTGGGCAATCTGCCCTACAGCGTGACCGAGCTCGACCTGCGCGACCTGTTCGCGCCCATGGGCACGGTGACCGAGGCGAAGATCGTGACCGATCGCGAGACGGGACGTCCGCGCGGCTTCGGCTTCGTCGAGATGTCGAACGAGGCGGAGGCCAAAAAGGCCATCGCCGAGCTCGACGGGCGAGACGTGCAGGGTCGTCCGGTAGCCGTCAAAGAGGCCGAGGAACGTCGGGGCGGCGGTGGCGGCGGCGGCGGCGGTGGTCGCGGCTTCGGCGGCGGCGGTGGCGGCGGTCGCGGCGGATACGGCGGCGGCGGTGGCGGTGGCGGTGGCGGT
>DASZFV010000373.1:0-6624 GCA_035939455.1 Polyangia bacterium | reverse complement strand
CGTTGCTGTTCGCGGCCTCGGGCGCCGCCAAGCCCGCGAAGAAGAACCCCGTCGAGCGCGAGGCGGAGGCGTTCCTCTCGTCCGTGTCGAGCTTCCTGCAGCCCGTCGCGACGGTCGCCGACAACGTCGGCTGGGTCGCGTCGACCGACGTCAGCCCCGAGCACACGGCCGAGCGCGCGGGCGCAGACAAGGTCTACGCCGCGCTCGTCGGGTCGAAGGTCATCATCGAGAAGACGAGAGGGTTCCTCAAGACCGAGAAGCAGCTCGACGATGTCACGGCGCGCCAGCTGCGAAAGCTCCTGCTATCTGCCGCAGAGAACCCGGGCACGATCCCCGAGATCGTCGCCAAGCGGGTCGAGGCCGAAGCGCGCCTCTCGAGCGTCCTCGACGGCTACACGTTTTGCCTGCAGCCTAGGGCCGGTGGCGGCTGCCTCAAGCCCACGACGGCGAACGGCATTGACGACCTGCTGCTCAAGTCGCGCGATCTCGCCGAGCGGCAGCGGCTCTGGACGGCGTCGAAGGAGATCGGCCGGCCGCTCAAGCCGGGCCTCGTCGAGCTCGTGGGGCTGCGCAACCAGGTGGCGCGCGAAATGGGCTACAAGTCCTACTTCGCGCTCAAGGTCGCCGACTACGGCATGACGGTCGACCAGATGATGGCCCTCCTCGACGACACGCTAGCGACGACGAAGCCGCTCTTCGACGGCCTGCACTGCTGGGCCAAAAACGCCCTCGCGGCGCGCTACAAGCGGCCCGTGCCCAGGCTCATCCCCGCGCACTGGATCGGCAACCGCTGGGCCCAGTACTGGCCGGGCCTCGTCGAGGAGACGAGCCTCGACCCCCTCTTCAAGGGCGCTTCGCCCGAGAGCATCGTCAAGAGCGCCGAGAACTTCTACGTCTCGCTCGGCTTCCCGCGCCTGCCGTCGACGTTCTGGGAGAAGTCGGACCTTTACCCCGTGCCGCCCGGGCTGTCGCGCAAGAAGAACGCCCACGCCTCAGCCTGGCACATCGACTACGACCGCGATGTGCGCTCGCTCATGAGCGTCGAGGCCAACGAGCAATGGTTCGGCACCGCCCATCACGAGCTTGGGCATATATACTATTACCTCTCCTACAGTACGCCGGAGGTGCCGTTCCTCCTGCGCGAGGGCGCGAACCGCGCCTTTCACGAGGCGGTGGGCGAGCTCGCGAAGCTCGCGAGCGAGCAGCCGCCCTACCTCGTAAAGGCGGGCGTCATGCCGGCCGGCAAGGAGCCCAACCCGGTGGGCTGGCTGCTGCAGTCGGCGCTCATGGAGTCGATCGTGTTCACGTCCTTCTCGGCGGGCACGATGAGCCACTTCGAACGCGACGTGTACGACGCCGAGCTGCCGCCCTCCGAGTGGCAGAAGCGCTGGTGGAGCTACGTCGCGCAGTACCAGGGCGTCGTCGCGCCGGACGCGCGCTCGGAGGACCTGTGCGACGCCTGCACGAAGACGCACCTCATCGACGATCCCGCGAGCTACTACGACTATGCCCTCGCGACGCTCATCAAGTTCCAGCTCCACGACCACATCTGCTCGAAGATCCTCAAGCAGGACGTGCGCGCCTGCAATTACCTCGGCCGCAAGGACGTGGGCGACTTCCTGCGCGGCATCCTCTCGAAGGGCGCGACGCGCGATTGGCGCGCCATCATCAAAGAGGCGACCGGCGAGCCGATCTCCCCGCGCGCCATGATGGCGTACTTCGCGCCGCTCACGACCGAGCTCGAGAAGCGCAACGCCGGGAAGGACTGCGGCAGGTGAATCTGACGGGGTCCGGCTCGCTGCCGCTCGCGAACCGCGGTCCCTCTCGCTCTGCGCGGCAAAGCCGCGCTGCGCTCGCACTCTTCTCGGGCACGGTCGGCTTTGCGGCAGCGTTGACAGCGTCGCGCGGTCTCGCGCTCGGCCCCCTGCCCGCTCCGCGCGGCGACCGGACGAACGCTATCGAGACTCCCGCCGCGCGACCGCCCGCGAGCCCGGCGGACGCCTCAGCGGCGGCCGAGCCGGCGGCGCGGCAGCGCGGCGTCGCGCTCGGCATGTTCGCCGAGGACGTGAGCTTCTCTTACGGCGGCCTACTCGCCGAGATCGTCGCGCTCGGGGCGACGCACGTCGCCCTCGTCGTGCCTCTCTACCAGACAGACGGCGCGAGCGACGACCTGCACCTCGACACGCGCCTGTCGCCCACGCTCGCGCTCGTCGCCGAGACGATTCGGGCGGCGCGCCGCGACGGCCTCCAGGCCACCCTCTTCCCCATCGTGCGGCTTTCGGCGCCGCGCGCGGGCGAGTGGCGCGGCACGCTCGCGCCCCGCGACCCGGGCGCGTGGTTCCGCCGCTACGGCGAGGTGCTGGGCAGCCTGGCGGCGCTCGCCGAGACCGCCGGCGCGACCCGCCTCGTCGTCGGCAGCGAGCTGTCGACGCTGGACGGAGCGGACACCCTGCCGCTCTGGCGGCCGCTCGTCGAGCGCCTGAGCGGCGTATTCTCGGGCAAGCTCGTCTACTCGGCGAACTGGGACCACTACCGCGACGCGCGCCTCTTTGACCTCGTCGACGAGGAGGGCGTCACGGGCTACTTCAACCTGCGCGAGCCCGGCGCGCCCGCGGACGACGCCGCGCTCGAGGCCGGATGGCGCCGCGTGCGGCGCGAGCTCGAGACCTGGCACGCCGGCCACGCGCGCGCCTTCCTCTTCACAGAGCTTGGCTACCGCTCGCGCGCGGGTACCTCGGCTTCGCCGTGGGACGAGGGCTCGTCCGGCGCGCCCGACGCCGAGGAGCAACGGCGCGCCTTCGCGGCCTTCCGGCGCGCGTGGGCGGGCTCGCGCCTCGTCGAGGGCGTCTACGTCTGGAACTGGTACGGCTGGGGCGGGCTCGGCACGACCGGCTACACGCCGCGCGGCAAGCCCGCCGAAGCCGAGGTCCGGCAGCTCCTCCAAGACCTCTAGGCGTAGGCGCGGACGGCCCGATCTCTCACTTCTTGCGGGTGGTCTTTTTCGGAGGCGCAGCTAGCTCCTTCTGGCCGCCCGAGCCCGCTTGCATCATCTCCTTGATGACGCCGCCGGCGTTGACGAAGGCCGTGGGGGGGATCGCCATGTCCATGGACCACGATTTTCCGGCGCCGTCGCCGCCGGCCGAGGCGTAGAGCGGGATCGCGCCAATGTCGGCCTTGGCAAGCACCGCGAGCCTCGCGTCGCCCTTGCCTTCCTTGTCCTTGAGGAGGGTCGCGAGGAGCGAGAGCACGGGTCCGATATCGAAGTGGAAGAACGCGTCGCGCCCTTTGGTCGCCGCGAGTGTCTCGGCGAGCGCGCCCGTCGGCGCGCCCGGCTTCGCGGTCGCGAGCTTGCCGAGGTTCCCCTTGGCGCCGTGCCCGAAGGTCGTGAGGAACCGCGTGCCCGAGACGGCGACGTAGGCGTCGAGCCCCTTGCCGAAGAGCTTTTTGACGATCCCGGGATCGAGCCCGGTGTCCTTCTTGAACGTGAGCGTGTAGTGAAGGGCCTTGAGACCTCCGATGGTCTCCTTGTTGACCTTCCACTCGAAGAAGGGAACCTGCCCGACCTGCGCCTCGAGCAGCGCGACGCCGGCGTCCCGATCGAGCTTGACCAGGGCGGCGCCGAGCGCGGCGGCCGTCGTCGCATCCTTCAGCGGATACGAGAGCTGCCCCGAGAACAGCGGCGCCTCCTTCGCGAACCCCATGGCGAACGAGGTCTGCCCGCCGAGCGCCGCCGTCATGGCGTCGTGGAAGGCGAGCGCCGCCGGGGCGCCCTTGGCCTTGCTCGCCTCGAGGCGGGCGCGCTGGTGCGCCATCTGCGCGCGCAGGAAGGTCCCGATGCTCGACGCCCCCACGAACGTCGGCGTCGTCTTGCCCGCTGCCAAGAGCGTGCCGTCGAGCGCGTAGGGGTGCGCGTCGCGCGCGACCGCTTCGAGCTTGGAAGCCGCGCGCGCGCGCAGGCGCGCCCGCAGCGCGAGGCCCCTCGTGATGTCGACGGTCGTCCCAAGCTCGATCGACTCGGCGTCACCTGCGAGGGAGAGCATCTCCTCGAAGGTCTCGAGCTGGTGCCGGCTCGTGGGCGCGTGCGTGGAATGAGCCGCTTCGATCTGCGCCATGACAAGGGCGAGCGCCGTCTTGACGTCCGTGCCGTTGGCGCGCGCGAGCGCGTCGGGGTAGAGCACGGCGATAACGTCCTCGGCGACAGCGTGACGCGCCTCCTCGGCGAGGCGAGCTCCCCGCGCGAGCGCCGTGACGTCGTCGGAGAACACGATGACGGCGCCGTCAAGATAGATCCAGCCGCGGCCGCCCGCGCCATTGTCGACGAGCACGACGTCGCCGCGCCGCTCGATCACCTTGCCGAGCGCCGCGACGACGCGCGCCGCCTGGTCACTGCCGCGCGCCGCTACGGCCATGACGGCGCCCGTTCCGCCGGCGGCGCCCGTCCAGACGACGGCCGCTCCGGCAGGCGCGCCGAGATCGAGGTTGGCGGCCACCTCGGGCGACAGACCCGCCTGTCCGAGCAGCATATCGCGCAGGCCTGCGGGATCGATGGGCAGTGGCACGGCCTTCGCGACCAGTCTCGCGCCGTTCGTCAGCAGGCGGTCGAGCGACGTCACCGAGATCGCCGACAGCTCGAGCGGGCGCGCCTCGGCGGCCGGAATCAACCTGATGGGCGCGGCGGCAGGCGCGAGCGCGGCCCCTGCGGGGGCCAGCCGCGCGGCCGCGCTCTTCGACGCCGGCGGCGGCCCTTGGGTGGCGCAGGCGCCGACGAAGGCCACGAGACCACCCACGAAGGCTACCGCGACGACGGCCACGGTCGGAGGGAGGCTGGCAGTCACGCGACACCGGGACCCGCGCGCACGACTCGATAGGTTCGGCATGGCCCGGGAGGATACTGCTACATGACTTCGAGCCCCAGGAATTTCCGGACGGCGAAGTAGTCCTCGCTGACCGAGTAGGCCAGCAGATCCTTCAGTCGATCCTTCGGGCTCACGGAGCTGCCCGCGAGCGGCTCCGTCGAGATCACGCGCGCCGCCGACGCGAGATCGTTCGTGAGCGCGAACCCGACGCGCGCCGCCGTGAGGTCGGCGGCGGCCATCCAAGCCGGCATATCGATGGTGTCGCCCAGAGCGGCGACGAGCTTGCGCCCCACGGCACCGAGCTGCTCCGCGACGGCCTCGGGCATGAGGCGACCGAAGTCGGACGCGAGGCGCTCCACCTCTCCATTTTGCGCACCGCTGCCGATGGGCGTCCCCGCGAGCGCCAGCGCCGCGCGCAGCGCGACGTCCAGCGCGGGCGCCGACGGGACGGCCGAGCGCACAAAGCGCTCCGGCCGCAAGAAGGCCATGCGTTTGCCCATCTCGAAGACGAGCTCGGCCTCGCTGCCCCGCTGCTCGATCCCCTTGCCGATGACGAGCGCGGGCGTGAGCACGCCCTTCTCTTGCAAGTTCACAAGCGTGAGGCTCTGCGGCTCGCTCTCCTTGAAGAAGAGGTCCGGCGTCGCGAGCTCGAGCGTTTCGGCGACGTAGCGCATGACACGCGTGGGCACGCGCTGGTCCGTCCCGACGTCGACGCGTTCTTTGCGGCGCAGCCCCACGACCTGGTGCTGCTGGGCAGCTGCCGCCGCGACGAAGGGGCCCAGCAGCATGAAAATCGCGTCGATGAAGCGATCCTCGCCGGGGTGCACGACCTTGAGCCAGGTGTCGTCGTTGAAGGGGCGCTTGGCGGCGCGAAACTCGCGCGGCCGATGCGTCTCGTAGAAGGTTTCGAGGGTCGAGTCGGCCTTGTGCAGGAAGGACAGCGTCGCGCCGACGCACCAAAGCTTGTCGTAGGCGCCGACGTCGCCGTAGAGCTTGCCGAGCGCGAGGTAAGACGCGAGGCGATCGGGGTTGTGCGCGATGATCCACTGATGCTCCGCGATGGCCTTGTCCTGGTGGCCTGGCCCCGCGGCGACGTGGACGTCCGCGAGCTGCTCGTGGCGAGGAACGTTGCCTTCGTCGAGCGAGACGGCCACCTCGAGCGCCGTGGCCGCCATCTCGACGTCCTCGAGCTGCGTCAGCGAGACCTCGCCGAGGCCGCTCCACAACCGGAGTCGGAGGCCCCGCAGTCCGTCGACCGGCAAGCGCTTAATCATGCGCCGGTAGTTGCGGGCCAGCTCCTTCCAGGCGCCGACGTCCGCAAGCACGCGCTCGATGGCGTCGAAGGCCTTCGTGAGGTCCGGCGCGTCGTCGAGCGCGCGGTTGAGGAGCGCGACGGCGCCCGCCGGATCGTCGAGCTCGTCGCGCCGGATGAGAGCGGCCGCGTACAAGACCTTGGCGCGCACGGCCGGAGCGTCCTCAAGGTCGGCGAGTCCCTCGAGCGTCGCCGCGGCGTCCGTCCACTTCTCGGCCGCCGTGTAGAGGTCGAGCAGCTTGTGCAGCGCCTGTCGCCGCGCGGGCGCGGCCACGAGGACGGCGCGATAGGCGGCGATGGCGCCCTCGACGTCGCCGAGCTTCTCCGCCGCGAGATCTCCGAGCTCCTCCCAGAGTCGGGCGCGTGTCTCGTCGTCTTGAGCGAGCCCGAGCAGGGCGCGCTTGTCGGCGGCGACCGCTGCGTGATCGCCCATCTCGGCGTGCAACGTGGCGACGG
>DASZFV010000372.1:0-4958 GCA_035939455.1 Polyangia bacterium | reverse complement strand
ATGGGGCACCTGCGTCGGCCCCGGCGGGGACATCCCCGGACGCGCCGGCGGGGGGGACGGGTACGCCAGGTCCCGCCACGGCGCCCGCGACGGGGAGGCAGGGGCCGTGCACGCCGTCGTTCGTGCAGCCGATCATCTGGTCGGTCGCGCTGCTCATGTCGGTCACGAAGACGCGCGGCAGGCGCGGCGCGCCGCCAGCGGTCTCGCTGTTCGTGGCGTTGCCGGCCGCGATGATGGCGACCCGGTTGCCGTCGGCCGAGATCGCCATGTCGGCCGGGACGACCATCCCCGCCATGGCGGGGCCAGTCTTGGGGTCCTGGCCGGGAGCCACGACGGTGACCGCCGTCTGCACGATGGCGTCGCAGGTGCTGAGGCCGCCGTAGCCGCCCGGGCTCGGTTGAACGTCGTCCATGAGGCCGCGCTGGTGCACCATGACGACGCCGCCCGTCGGCATCTCCATCGCGCGCCACGCCGCCGACGCGGTGAAGAGCTGGCCGCCGCGCGTGTCCACGGAACGGAACGGAGGGGGCGTGACGCGCGTCGTGATCTTCCCCGTGGCGTCGACCGTGAGCAGCTCCGCGGAACGGAAGCGGGTGACGCGCAGGTTGGCGCCGTCGACGACAACGTCGCGCAGATCCGAGTCGAGCTGCAGCATGCGCGTGGCGGCGCCGCCCGCCGCCGGCAGACTGACGAGTTGGCCGTCAGCGCACGCGACGTGAACGAGATCGTTGGCCGCGTCGTAGGCGACCCCGCGCGGCGCCGCGCACACGTTGCGGCGCTCGACGATCACTCCGGTCGTCGGCGCGATCGTGACGAGCGCTCCGCCGCGGCGAAGCGCGACGTGCGCGCGCCCGGCCGCGTCGATCACGAGGCGACCCGGCTCGTCGCCGTGTTGCAAGGCCACCGTGAAGGTCAGCGTTCGCTTGGCGAGATCGACCACGTAGACTTGGTCTCGATCGGGATCGGCGGCGACGGCCGTGTTCCCGTCGGCCATGATGCGCAGCGTGCCACCGCTGATGGCAGGGGGCGCATCGGCCGCGGTGTGCGTCGCGCCGACCTGCGGCGTGGACGGTGATCCGAATCCGGGGGGGAAGGACATGCCCGGGAAGACCGCTCTCGCGCCGCCGCTCGCGACGCCTCCGCCGCACAGACCAGCGGCGCCCGTTATTACGACGGGCCCGCTACCGGCCATGCCGCTGCCCGGCGGTTCGACGACCCCGTTCTGTGGCGCGCAGCCCGCGGCGACGGCGCCGATGAGGAAAAACGAGCGAGCGACGAATCTAGTCATACGGTCCTCCCGCAGTCGTTCGTGAGCAACCAGCGTGCCAGTAGATGATAGGCCCGGCGGTGGGATTATTGGCAAAATCATGCTTCGAAGTGACGAAACTCTGACCGCCGCGACAGAAATGTCGGATCTTCGTCGTTTGGCCCTCACAAAAGTGATGAGGCGGCCGAAAACCGGCCGGGAGCGTCTGGGCTTTTCGGCGGCACGCACCCGTGCTAGACGGGGGCATGAAAAATCGTCGAAGCTGGGCCTGGTTGCTGGTCATTCCGTTCGGTCTGCCGCTGGCCCTGTCGGGGACGACGGGTTGCACGCGGGCAGGGAGCGCCAGCGCAGCGAACCCCAAGACTGACGACGAGAGGGCCCTTTATGCCTGGGGCCTCATGCTGGGACGTAACGCGTCTGCGCTCGCGCCCTCGCCGGCGGAGCTCGAGCTCATCAAGGCGGGTCTCACGGACTCGGTCCAGAAGAACAAGCCCAAGGTCGACATCGACAAGTACGGGCCCATGATCGACGCGGTCGCGCGCAAGCGCGCCAACGTGCGGGCCGAGGCCGAGAAGGGCAAGACGGCGGGCCTCATCGAGGCCGCGGCCAAGGAGGCTGGCGCCGTCAAGCTGGCCTCGGGCATGGTCATCATGACCACGCGGCCGGGCACGGGCGCGCAGCCCGAGGCCGCGGATCGCGTGAAGGTGCACTACGAGGGGCGCCTGTCCGATGGGTCCGTGTTCGACAGCTCGATCAAACGCGGCGAGCCGGCCGTCTTCCCTCTGGGCGGCGTCATCAAGTGCTGGACCGAGGGCGTCGGGCACATGAAGGTCGGCGAGAAGGCGAGGCTGACTTGCCCGTCCGATCTGGCGTATGGCGATCAGGGGCGGCCGCCCGTGATCCCAGGCGGCGCGACGCTCATCTTCGACGTCGAGCTCCTCGACGTCATGAAGGCCGAGCCGACCGCGGCCGCGATGACGGTGCCGGCGCCCGCGAGCACCCCGCCAGTGCCGAAAAAAGGCAAGAAGTAGCGCCGGCCGCTTTCACACTTCTTCACAGCGCGAGACGCACGGCCTTAACAGGCGGCGCGCACTCTTCGTCTGACGGAGCCCGATGGGAATTCGAGGCTTCGCCCCCGGGCAAGGTCCGCGAGATGAGCTCGCGGGCCGGCGCGCGGGTCGCTCGACGAGGAGAACAAGATGATCGGATGTCTTTTGCTGGGAGCCGGGGTCATCGCGCTGGCCCGGATGGCTCACCACCACCACCACGGCTGGCACCACCACGGCTGGAATCACGGGCGCTGGTCGCGCTGCGGGGCCGGCTGGCACGGGTCGGGATGCGGGGCTTGGCGCGGGTACGGATACGGCCCGGGCGGTGACGACGGCGACGCTGACGGCGGATACGCGGGCGACGACGGCGGTCCGGACTTCGGGCCCGGACGTCACTGGTTGCGCGGCGGGTTTGGCGGCCGGTTCCGCGGCGGCTTCATGGCGCGCGCCATTTCCGAACGGCTCGAGGCCACGCCCACGCAGGAGAAGGTGATCCGCGACGCCACCGACGAGTTTCGCGAGACGGTGGCGAAGCTCAAGGGGGAGGGCAAGAAGACGCGCGCCGACGTCGCGTCGGCGTTCCGCAAGGGTCACTTCGACGAGGTGCTCTTCGGCGAGCTGTTCGCGCGGCACGACACCGCGCTCGTCGAGCTGCGCAAGGCCTTCGTGGGCATGGGGGCGCACATCCACGACGCGCTCGACGACAAGCAGCGCTCGCGCCTCGCCGAGCTCATCGAGGCGGGGCCCGGCGCGTGGCGCCCGCGCTTCGGCGGTCGCGGCGCCTGGGGCGTCCACTAAGGGGCGGCCATTCGCTCAGAGCTGGTAGAGTCGGAGCGCGTGGCCCTGCGCGTGCTCTGTATCGACGACGATCGCCGGCTCTACGAGCTCCTCGCGAGCTACCTGGGCGACAACGGCGTGCACCTCGACCACGCGCCGGACGGGCGCCAGGGGCTCGCGACGCTCGAGCGTGGCGTCTTCGACGCCGTCCTGCTCGACGTGATGATGCCGGGCATGGACGGCCTCGAGGTGTGCCGCCGCATCCGCGAGAAGAACCGCATCCCGGTCATCATGCTGACGGCGCGCGGCGACGAAACCGATCGTGTCGTGGGGCTCGAGCTCGGCGCCGACGACTACGTGCCGAAGCCCTTCTCGCCGCGCGAGCTGCTGGCGCGGCTGCGCGCCGTCCTCCGGCGAACGGCGCCAGCGGGAGAGCCGCCGCTCGTCGTGGGCAACGTCAGCGTCGACCTGCAGGCCCGCGAGGTGCGCGTGGGCGGCGGCGCCGTCGAGCTCACGGCGTTCGAGTTCGATCTGCTCGTCGCCCTCGCGCGTCGGCCCGGACGCGTCGTGCCGCGCGAGGTGCTGCTCGAGGAGGCGGGGCGGGGCGACGTCACGGTGAGCGATCGGACGGTCGACGTCCATGTCTCGCACCTCCGGCGCAAGCTCGGCGACGATCCGCGGGCGCCGCGCCTCATCAAGACCGTGCGCGGCGTCGGGTACGTGCTCGCGCGCGAGCTCGGCGGGGTCGGCGGGGTCGGCTCGTGAAGAAGCACGGTGCCCGCCATTGGCATCACCACGTGCGCCCAGGCGATCACGCCCACGTGCCGTGGTGGGCGGGCGGCCACGTGGGGGGCCGGTGGCGACACTTCGTGGCGGCGCGCCTGCACCGGCGGCTCTTCATGTGGTTCGGCCTCTCGATCTTCGTCACCGTCACGGTCGCCAACCTCGTGCACGGCATGGTGGGGCGCGGGCGGGGCCATGGGCTCCTCACCATGCTCGCCGCCGGCTTCGTGCTGTGGCTCATCTCGGGGAAGATCGCCTTCCGGATCGCGCGGCCGCTGCACGAGCTCCTGCGCGTCACCGATGAGATCGGCGCGGGGCGACTCTCGGCGCGTGCCCAGCTGCGGCCTTGGAACATGGGCGAGATCGCCTACATCGGCTCGGCCATCAACGACATGGCGGCGCGCATCGAGAAGCAGGTCGGCGATCAGCGCGAGCTGCTGGCGGGCGTTTCGCACGAGATTCGCACGCCGCTGGCCCGTATCCGCGTCCTCCTCGAGCTCGGGCGCTCACGCGGCGGCGACCCGAAGACCTTCGACGAGCTCGAGCGCGAGGTTCTCGAGATCGACGCGCTCGTGGGGCAGCTCCTCGCGAGCGCGCGCCTCGACTTCGCGGATCTCTCGCTGCGGACGCTGGACGCCGTCGACGTCGCGCGCCGGGCGCTCGAGCGGGCGGGCGTGCCCGAGGCGGGCGTGCTCGACGCCGCGCCTGCCGGCGGCGCCAGGTCGTTCGAGGGCGACGCGACGTTGCTCGCGCGCGCCCTCGCGAACCTGCTCGAGAACGCCCGGCGGCACGGCGGCGGCGTCACGCGCCTCGGCGTGCGGGCGCCGCGCGCCGGCGCCGCCGTGTTCGAGGTCGAGGACTCGGGGCCGGGCTTTCCGGCCGCCGGCGAGGCGCGCGAGCGGCGCGACAGGCCCGAGGGCTCGCTCGGATTGGGCCTCGTCCTCGTGAGGCGCATCGCCGACGCCCACCACGGCCGCGTCGGCATCTCGACGCGCGCCGAGGGCGGCGCGCGCGTGACGCTGGAGATCGAGAGCCCGGCCCGCGTCCAAGAGTAGGGGGCGGCCGACGCGGAATTGCGCACG
>DASZFV010000371.1:0-2719 GCA_035939455.1 Polyangia bacterium | reverse complement strand
GGCCTCGACCTCCGCGCCGCGCCCGAACACGTTGCGGCCCTCGATGGGCCTCCCGCCGAGCTTCTCGGCGGCGTCCTTGTACTTTTGGTATTCGAGCAGGCGTCGGATGAGCTCCTCGCGCGGGTCGAGGCCGTCCTCGTCCTCCCCGTCGGCGACCGCCTCGAGCGGCTCGGGCGCGGGCACGAGCTCGCGTGATTTGAGATAGGCGAGCGTCGCCGCCATCACGAGGTAGTCGGCCGCGACGTCGACCGGCATCGTCTGCATGATCTCGAGGTACTCGAGGTACTTCGTCGTGATGAACGCGATTGGGAGGTTGACCACTTCGATCTCGTGCGTCTTGCACAGGTGCAGCAGCAGATCGAGCGGGCCCTCGAACTCGGGCAGCGCCACGCGGTACGCCGTCGTGCTCGTGTCGGTGTTCATGCGGGCACGTGCTCGAGGACGGCGTTGGCCCAAGCGGCGGCGAAGTGGAAAGCCGGCTTCATCACAAAGCTGAACACGCCCGAGAGGTACAAAACGAGGAACAGGAGTGTACCGTAGCGCCGCAGCGTCTGGGGAACGATCTGCAGGTTCTCGGGCAGGAAGCCCGCGAGCACGTTCGCGCCGTCGAGCGGCGGCAACGGGATGAGGTTGAAGCACATGAGCACGACGTTCAGCACGAGGACGTATCGCACGAGTGCCGTCGCGAGCGGCAGCCGGATCGCGCCTGCCTTGGCGAGCGCGAGCACGACGACGCTGATCAGGGTCGCGAGCAGAAGGTTCATGGCCGGCCCCATGAGCGCGACGAGCATGTGCGCGACGCGCCGGGGCAGCCGCTTCGTGTAGCCGTCGGGGTTGGTCTGGACGGGGCGGCCCCAGGCGAGCATGGGCAGGCCGGGGTTGAAGGCCGCGAGCAGCGGCAAGACGATCGTCCCCACGAGGTCGGCGTGCGCGAACGGCGACAGCGTGAGGCGCCCCTGCGTGCGGGGCAGGCGATCGCCCAGGCGATCGGCCATGAAGGCGTGCCCGAACTCGTGCACCGAGACCGAGACGATGAACGCGACCAGCGAGAGGAGCGCGACGCGGACTTGATCGGCCGTTATGTCCATGCGCCTAACCTAACATCACGCTCGGGGGAAGAACCGGTCGTAGAGCGCGCGCAGGTGACCGCGCGAAAGGTGCGTGTAGATCTCGGTCGTCCCGATGTCGGCGTGGCCCAGCATAGCCTGCACGGCGCGCAGATCGGCGCCGCGCTCGACGAGGTGGGTCGCGAACGAGTGCCGCAGCTTGTGCGGCGAGATGCGCTTGCGGATGGCCGCCACCGTGGCGTACCGCCCGAGCAGCTTCCAGAACCCCTGGCGCGTCATCGAGCCGCCGTGGTGCGTGAGGAAGAGCGCGTCCTCGGCGCGGCCTCCCGAGAAGACGTAGCGCGAGCCCTCGACGTACGAGCGCAGCGAGCCGAGCGCCGACTCGCCGACCGGCACGAGGCGCTCCTTGCGTCCCTTGCCGAAGGCCATGAGGTAGCCGGCGTCGAAGTTCACGTCGCGTAGGCGCAGCTTGACGAGCTCCGAGACGCGCAGACCCGTCGCGTAGAGCGTCTCGAGCATGGCGGCGTCGCGCGCGCCCCGCGGCGTCGCGCGGTCGGGCGCCGCGAGCAGGCGGTCGACCTCCTCGACGGTGAGAAACTCGGGCAGCTTGCGCCCGTAGCGCGGCAGGTCGACGTCCTCGGTCGGGTCGTTCGGACAGTGACGCTCCGCCTTGAGAAACTTGAAGAGCTGCCGGAGCGCGATGAGGCGGCGCGCCTGCGAGCGCGGCGCGAGCTTGCGGTCGGTCAGGAAGGCCAGGTAGTCGAGCACGTCGATCGAGCGCACCTCGGCGCCGCCCTTGACCTTGCGGTCGACGGCGAACCGCGCGAAGAGCGTGAGATCGCGGCCGTAGGCCTCCAGCGTCGCGGGCGTCAGCTCGCGCTCGACCCGGAGGTGATCGAGGAACTGCTGAATCTCCTCGTCGAGACGGACCCCCACGCCGCCCATGTTCGGGCCGGCCCGCGCGAGGTGCAACTTTTCGGACGGAGTTTTTGCCGACGTTCAGGGTTTCGGGCGGGGCGCGCGGCCGAGCGGCGCGCGCGGCGCGGGTCGCGGGACCGGGGCGATGGCCCGCACGGCGCGCAGGCGCAGCACCTCACCGAGCTCCTTCTGGACGGCGGCCGGCGCGATCACGGCGAGCTCGTCGACGACGTTCGGCGTGGCGTCGAGCTCCTGCAGGAGGAGGTCGAGCGCGCGGCGCGAGGTCAGCGCGGCCGCGGCGCCCGTGACGGCGCGCTCGCCGTCGCGGCCCGGCAGCGCGAGCGCGACGCGGCGCGCCCCGAGCCCGCGCACGGCGTCGAAGGCGCGGCGCACGGACGCCTGAAAGCGGCGCTCGGAGAAGTCGCGCCGCGGCCCGGCGCCCAGCGCCAGCACGAGCCGCCACGGCAGGCGATGCGCGCTCGGGAACAGCGTCTGCTCACCCTCGGCGGCCGTCACCTTGCCGGAGGCCAGCATGCCCGACAGCCGTCCGCACATGCGCCAGTCGAGCAGCCCTGCGGCGCCGCGCAGCGGGCGCACGTCCGTCCACACTGGCACGCAGAGCGCGTCACCCGGAGAGGCCTGGTCCCAGCGCTGCAGATCAATGGGCAGAAGCGAGACCGGCAAAGATCACCGCCGAATCTCGAGCTCAGTGACGGCGCGGTCGAGCAGGCCGT
>DASZFV010000370.1:0-1728 GCA_035939455.1 Polyangia bacterium | reverse complement strand
CCTCGGGCTCGGCGAGACGCAGTTCGCCTCGGGCAAGCGTGAGCTCGCGCTCAAGACCTGGCGGAGCCTGCGCGAGCGCGAGCCCGGCGTCGCGGGCCGCCTACGCCTCGCCGAGGTGCTGCTCGACCACGATCTGCTCGTCGAGGCGTTCGCCGAGGCGCAGGCGGCCCGCTTCCGAGAGCCGAGGCAGGCGCGCGCCCACCGCGTCCTCGCGCAGGTGCTCGAGCGGCAGCGGCAAACCGACGCGGCCGTACGCGAGTGGGAGGCCGCGCTGGACCTGTCGGCGGGCGTGGAGCAGGCCGCCGAGAGGCGTGAGGCGCGCACGCGCATCCTCGCGCTGCTCGCGCGCTCGAGCCGGGCGCGCCTCGAGGAGCGCGTGCGCGGGCTCGAGGAGCGCGTGCGCCTCACACCCGACGATCGCGAGACGGCGCTCTTTCTCGCCGAGGCACAGCAGCGGCTCGGCAACCAGGCCGGCGCCATCGCGACCCTGCGCGCCCTCGTCGAGCGAGGCGCGGCGCCGATGCCGTCGGGCTCGCGTCCCCTTCCCCCTGGCGCCGACGCCGACGCCGACGCCGAGGTGACTTTCGCCCTCGTGCGACAGCTGCGCGCCGCTGGCCTGACCGAGGAGGCCGTGCGCCGCCTCGACGCGCTCACGCGGCGCGTGCCGGAGCACGCCCGCGAAGCGCACGTGCAGATCGCCGACGTCGAGCTCGGGCGTCACGACGAGGCGGTCGCGCTCGCTCACGCCGAGCAGGCGGCCCGCCTGGGCGCGGGTGACGGCCAGGCGCTGGCGCGCATCGCCGCGATCCAAGAGCGCGCGGGCGACGACGAGCGCGCCTTCGAAACCTATCGCCGCGCCTTCGACAGCGACGCCGACGCCACGGCGGGCTTCGCGCTCGCGCTCCTCTTCGAGCGACGCGGCGACGTGCGCGCGTCGGCCGAGATCCTGCGCCGCATCGTCGAGACCGCCACCGACGACGAGGTGATCTCCGAGGCGGGACGGCGCGCCCTCGACGCTGAGGAGCTTCTCGGCCGCTTGCCGGACTTCGAGCGCCTCATCGCGCGGGGACTGTTCGCAGGCGGACGCGCCCCGGCCATGCGGCGCGTCCTCGTCGACGTGTTGCGCCGCCTCTTGCCGAGCCTCTATCGGGCCCCGCCCACGGACGTCGCGGCGCGCGAAACGCGCGCGCGCATCGCCCAGCATGGGCTGCGGCCGCTCCTCGAGCTTCTCACCGAGGTCGACGCACCACCTGAACCCGCCGCCGTCGTCGAGCTCCTCGGCATGCTCGGCAACAACGACGCAGCGTCCGTCCTCGGGCGCGTCGCGGCGCCGGCCACGGACCCGGCGCCGAACACCGCGGCGGGCGACCTCGCGCGCCCCGACGGCGACGAGGCCCGCCTCGCGGCTGTGATCGCCCTCGGGCGTCTCGCCGACGACCGCGGACACGACGTGCTCGAGAAGCTCGCGGGTGCTCCCGACGGCAAGCTGCGCGCCGCGGCCGTCTGGGCCCTGGGGCGACTTGGGAGCCCGCGCGACGCCGGCTTGTTCTCACGCGCACTGCGGGACGCACGTGCCGACGTCGTCGGCTTCGCGTGCCTCGGCCTCGGACGTGGCGGCGGCGCGCAGGCGGTCGGAATCCTCGCGAGCGTCGCGGGCGACGTCGCGCGGCCCCTGCCGGCGCGGCGCGCCGCCGTCGTGGCGCTCGGGCTGCCGGCGGAGCGCGCGGC
>DASZFV010000369.1:0-1899 GCA_035939455.1 Polyangia bacterium | reverse complement strand
GCCGTTGACGAAGGCCGACTCCTGGATGCCGCGGATGAGGAGCAGCGTGAGGACGGCCACGATGAAGAGCGCCGGCACGTTCATGAGGCCGTGCGCCGTGACGGCGCCGCTCGCGTCGACGAGGCGCTCGAACGGCGAGTGCGACCAGGCGTACGGCACGGAGAGGTCGAAGTACTGGAGGAGCTTGTTCAGGTATTCGCTCCAGGCGATGGCGACGGTGGCCGCGCCGATGGCGTACTCGAGGATGAGGTCCCAGCCGATGATCCAGGCGGGCAGCTCGCCCATAGTCGCGTAGGTGTACGTATAGGCGCTGCCCGCGATGGGGATCATCGACGCCATCTCGGCGTAGCAGAGGCCCGCGAAGGCGCTGCCGAGCGACGCGACGACGAAGCCGAGCGTCACCGACGGCCCGGCGTTGTTGGCGGCCGCGGCGGCCGTGCGCACGAACAGGCCCGCGCCGATGATGGCGCCGATGCCGAGCATCACGAGGTCCGCGGGGCCGAGCGTGCGCTTGAGCCCGTGGGCCGCGTCGGCCTCGGCGCGGAGCTGGTCGATCGACTTGGTCGCCAGCAGCGGATTGCCGGGAGCTTCGGGCATCAAGCACTCTCCTTCGTGGCGGGTGCCGCGCTCGGCGCGCCGGTCGATCGCGCCGATCTGAGCATGGCGGAGGCCGTGTAGACAACGACGCCGACGACCAGCCAGTTGACCGCCGCGACGGGCAGCGACTTTACGACGAGGCCCGCGATGACGGCCGCGGGCGTGCCCGCGAGCGTCAGGCCGAGCGCGGCGCGCAGATCGTAGCGGCCCGAGCGCACGAACCGGATGCTCGCCGCCGGCATGAGGAACGCGCACGAGCCCATCATGATGGGGAAGGCCGTCGTCGCGTTCATGCCGAGGAGCGAGACGAGGATCATGCACGGGGCATACAGGCCAATCCCCAGCGTCATGAGGGCGCCCAGCACGAAGTTTCCCGCGAGGCCCGCGGCGAGGCGCGCGCCCGAGAGGCCGAGGGCGTCGCCGCCGCCCGGGACGGTCTTCGTGAGGCGCGCCACGATGATGGCCGCCGCGGCGAACAGGAGCACGCCCATGCCCCGTTGGACGCGGCGGCGCGGCCAGCGCGCGACGACGCCGGCGCCCAGCCACGCACCCACGACGGCGGCGGCGATCATGAGCACGAGCGTCGTCATCTCGACGTTGACGACGAGGATGAAGATGACGGCCTCGGCGAAGGTGGGGACGGCGTGGCCGACGTTGAGCGTACCGGGGATGTTCTCGTCGGCGACGACGCCGCCGAGCTTGAACATCGAGGTCGTCGTCGCGAACGAGCCGACCCCGAGCGTGTCGAGGAAATCGGTGACGAAGCCAATGCCGAGCTGGAGCAGCGTGGGCCACACGGGCGCGTCCGGCCGCCGTGCGCGTCGCGCCTCGCGCACCCAGATGGCGATGAACACCACGCCCACGAGCGCCAGCGAGGCGAACAGGACTCCCTTGGCGGAGATCTCCATCTCGTGTGGGCGACTTTAGGACACATTGCTGGCAAATGCGCAGATTCGTGGCGGCGGCTTGACGGCGCGCGCACGAGCCGGCACGGTCGCTTCGTGAAGCTGGCCGACCTCCTCCGCCGCAAGCGCGCCGACGCCGTGCTGGGCGAGCTGGCGCCGGCCGGGGAGGGCGCGGCGGGGCGCGGTCTGCGCCGCACGCTGGGCGCGTTCGACCTCACACTCATGGGCGTGGGCGCCGTCGTGGGCGCCGGCATCTTCTCGAGCGTGGGCGAGATGGCGGCCGGGAGCGCGCAGCACCCGGGCGCGGGGCCGGCGCTCGTGCTGTCGTACCTGTTCACGGCCGCGGTCTGTGGCCTGTGCGCGCTCTGCTACGCCGAGATCGCGGCCATGGTGCCCG
>DASZFV010000368.1:0-2764 GCA_035939455.1 Polyangia bacterium | reverse complement strand
GCGGGGTGCGCGGGTCAGAAGCACGTCGCCGTCGACTTCTCCGAGACGCCGCGCGACTACGTCGGCAAGGACTACGAACGTGTCTACGATCGGTGGACGCGCCATCAGCAAGTCCTCCAGGACGCTGACGTCGCGCTCGAGGTCTGGGCGACGTTCAAGAGCTGGGACTTCCGCGAGGCGTACATCGAGCGCTACGCGGAGATCTACGGGCTGTCGGACGCCGATGAGAAGACCCTGCGCGCGGCCCAGCAGGACGTGTTCCACGCGGCCTACGAGTTCCACGTCACGGCGCAGGCCTCGAACTACAAGTGGAACGACCTCGAGAAGGCGAGCTCGGCCTGGCGTACGACGCTCATCGACGCGCTCGGGCACGAGCTCGCCCCCGAGTACGTCAAGGTCGTCAAGCTGCCCGACGCCTACGAGCAGACGTTCTTCCCAGCGAAGACGCCGTTCACGAAGACGTATGCCATCCGCTTCGCCGTGCCGGTCGACGGAAGCGCGTTCGCCGGCACGAAGTCCGGCGCGCTCACGCTGCGCCTGGCGAGCCCGATAGGCCGCATCGAGCTCGAGTGGCGCGGCAGTTGAGGGGCGGCGGGAGGGCGTGCAGGCCCGACGTGAGCCCGTTGCGTTTTACGCAAGCGGGCTGCTATCGGCGCTTCTTGGCGCCGGGCCGGCGCGGGGCGCCGCGGTCGAGGTCGTCGAAGCTATCGACGTCGTCCTGCTTGTAGAGATCGGCCTCCCGCGCGAAGAAGTCGGCCTCGACGGCGTCGAAGGCCGTGCTGGGCGTCATGCGCGTCTGCGGAAGGATCTTGCGCAGCTTGTTTTTGGAGTCGGGCACAGTTGGCAGCAGCGCCTCGAGCGACGGCCGCCTGCCGCTGTCACGCAGCGAGGACGGCGGCGTCATGCGGCGGCTGCCGTCGGGTGGCGGTGTTCGGCGCAGGCTGCCGTCGGGCGGCGGTGTTCGGCGCAGGCTGCCGTCGGGCGGCGGCGTTCGGCGCAGGCTGCCGTCGGGCGGCGGCGTGCGCCGCAGGTTGTCTCGCGGCACCGCCGCTGACGCGCGGCGCACGGGCGGCTCCGCGGGCGCAACAGTGGCGTGCCGCGCCGTTATGGGCGCATGTCCCGCCGGAGCCAGGACGGACGCGCTCGCGAGCTCGTCGAGCCTGAACTGGACGGTGGGGGCCTGGGCGAACGCGACCGCCGCCGCGGGCGTCGGCGTCGGCCGGCGCGCCGCAATCTCACCGGAGGACGTCGCTTTCTTTTGCGTGAGCGGAATGGGCCCGGCCGGCGTCGTCGCCCTGGCGACGGGCGCGGACGCCGACGACGAAGAGGGAGCCCCACCGGTCGTCACGAGGGCCGGCGCGCCCGTCACGGGCCTGAGGCGGCGGCTCGAGCGCCGGCGCTCGCCCACGATGCCCCGCTGCTCGGGGACGACGGCCCATTGCTCGAGCATCGACTGCGGCTCGCCTTCGCTCGCGCCGGCGGCTTTGACAGCGAGGACGCCCGCGTCGAGCAAGCGTTTGACCACCCGCAAGGTGTCGAAGACGCGGAAGGGGCTCTCTTCGATCACGTCGGTGAGCGTGCGCTGGCCGTCGAAGAGGCGGAGCGCGGGGCCGAGCTGGTTCGGCTGCAGGCCCGAGCGGCCGGGGTCGCGGTCGCCCGATGGGACGTACACGCAGCGCGGCGCGCCGAGCTCGCGCGCCGCGTGGGCAAAATCACGGAGAAAGCGCTCGCACTCGTCGAGTAGCTCCTGCGCGGAGAGGTGCAGGTTCGAGCGTTTCGGCACGAGGCGGAACTTCAGCGAGAGCGCCGCCTCCTCCCACAGCAGGAGCTGGTGCAGCGCGGGCAGACCCTGTAGTCCCGCGATGTGGACGGCCATGACGCCGCCATCGGAGATGCGCAGCTCGGCGCGCTTGTTGCCGCGCGACAGCAGGATGATCCCCGAGCGGCCCGTCACGGCGAGAGCGCGAAGCAGGTAGAAGAGGCCGTGGTACTCGGACAGGCGCGCCTGCACCTCGACCTCGGGGTGCGGCGCGTTCGGGACGGAGTGCGAGAGCGTCAGCAGGCGGCTCACGTTGACGACGTCGCGCACGAACAGCGGTGTCGCCACGAAGTCGTTGGCGCCCGCCGCGAGGGCCGCCTGGCGCAGGTCGGGGGAGCCGACGGTCACGATGGGCACGCGGCGCACGGGCGCGCCGCGCTTGATGCCCGTGATGACGTCGAGCCCGGATCTCTCGGGCGCGCGCAGCGAAACGACGGCGAGCTGCGGCGTCGTCGTGCGCAAGAGATCGGGCGCGAGCTTGGGGTCGGACGTCCCCGCGACGGTGCAGCCCTCACGTTCGAAGCCGTAGGTCAAGGTCTCGAGGCCGCGCGGATCGGGATCGACCAGAAGCAAGGTGGAGAGCTGGTTCATGAAGGAGGTAAGCCCACTCCAGTATAGGGCGAGCCGGGCGGCGATTGTTGGCGGAAGCACATCGGCCGGGGCCCGGTCATCTGAAGGTAAGTGTGGGGCGATCCGCGGCGGCGTCAAAATATCGACGGTTTGGCCGGGAACCGCGTTGACGAGCGGGGTCAGCGCCGTTAGCCTTCCCCGCGCTCGGCGACCCGCCGCGCATGCCGCACCCCCGATGGCCGACGAATCAGACGCACCGAAAGGAGCCTCGCGGCCCGCCCAAGAGCCCACCGTCGACGAGCTCGTGGGCTACTTTCACGGCGGCGACAAGCCGCGCTCGGCGTTTCGCGTCGGCGTCGAGCAGGAGAAGATCGC
>DASZFV010000367.1:0-5905 GCA_035939455.1 Polyangia bacterium | reverse complement strand
GGCCTCGCGAACCTCGACCGCGTCGCCGTGACGACCGTTGGCGAAGCGCTCGGCGAGGGGCTGCCGCCCGCGCGCGGCAAGGCCCACATCCTGCGCGTGCTCCGCTTCCTCGACGCGGTCCGCGCCGAGGGACGCACCTCGCTGGCAGCCGCGGCGCGCGCCTTCCTGGCACGCCACCGCCGACACCGCCGCGGGCTCGTCGTGCTGATCTCCGACTTCTACGATCCCGCGGGCTACCGCGAGGCCCTCGATCTCCTGCGCTACGGCCGGTTTGAGGTCGTCGCGATCCAGGTGAGCGCTCGGGAAGAGGCGCGGCCAGCGCTGCGCGGCGACGTCGCCGTGCGCGACGTCGAGACGGGCGAGGAGCGCGACGTCACGATCTCGGCCCGCGCGCTCGCGGAGTACGAGGGCCGCCACGCGGCCCTCGTGCGCGGACTCGACGGATTCTGCCGCGAGCGCGCCCTACCGTGCTTCACCGTGATGTCGGACGAAACCTTCGACGCCGTCGTCCTGCGGGTCTTCCGCGCGGGCGGGCTCTTGCGCTGAGCGGGCTCGATGGGGATTTTCCCGGCGTGGGGGCTCGCCCTCGAAGGCCTCACGACGGGCGCGGCCGTGGGCCTGGCCCTCGCGGGCGTGGCGATCCTCACGGGGCTCTACCTGCTCAAGCCCCGACGCCGGCGCGTCGTCGTCGCGTTCGCGCCGCTGTGGCTGCCGGGCGCGGGTGAACGGCGCGCCGAACGGTGGGCGCGCCGCCTGCGCCGCTGGCTCTCGCTCGCGCTGCAAGCCACCGTGTTCTGCCTCCTGCTGCTCGCGGCGGCCGACCCGCAGCCCCGCGCGGCCGATCGAGCGGGCCGTAGCTTCGTCGTTCTCATCGATCGCTCGGCCTCGATGTCGGCGACCGATGAGCCCGGGACGCGCCTCGGCGCCGCGCGCGCGCGCGCCCGCGCGCTCGTCTCGGGTCTCGGCCCCGCCGACCGCGCCCTCGTCGCGTCGTTCGCCGCCGACGTCAGCGCGGAGAGCGGCTTCGAGACCGACCCGCGACGCTTGGCGCGCGCGGTCGACGCCCTGAGCCCGAGCGAGGAGCCGGCCGATCTCGGCCGCGCGCTCTTCTTCGCCGCCGCCGTCTTGCGTGGACAACCCCACCCCACGCTCGTGCTCGTGAGCGACGGCCGCTTCTCCGAGGACGCGCGCGCCAACGCAGCCGCGCTCCTGGCCCGCGGGCCCGGGGGCGCGGCCGCGACGCCGTCGCTCGCGGACGTCGACGTCCGCTGGGCGCCCGTCGGTCGGCGCGCGCGCAACGTGGCCCTGCTCGCCTTCGCGGCGCGGCGCCTCCCGGCAGACCCGACCTCCGTGGACGCCGCCCTGACGGTACGAAATTTCGGCGCCGACGCCGCGACGGTGACGCTCGAGATCTCGGGCGGCGCCGCGGGGGCGCCCGTCGATCGCGTCCACCTGTCCCTCGCGCCCGGCGAGACGCGGCGCCACGTCTTGCCCGACGTCGCCGCGCCCGGCGCGTGCCTGGTGGCCCGTCTCCTCGAGGGAGACGACCTGCCGCTCGACGATCGTGCTTACGCGACCGTGCCCGCCCTCGAGCGGCTGCGGATCCTGCGCGTGGGTCCGCCCGACCTCTTCCTCGACGGCGCGCTCCTGAGCCTCGGCGAGACGGTGGCCGTTCACGGGGCGCGGCCCGAGGCCGCCGAGTCTACGCGCGCGCGCTGGAGCTCGTACGACGTCGTGATCTTCGACGGCGTGGCGCCGGCCCCCGCGCCTACGACGGGCCACTTTCTCTACCTCGCGCCACGCGGTCCCGGCAGCCCCTTCCCGGGGCGCGGCGTCCTTCGCGATCCGGTGTTCTCGGACACCCGGCGCGGCCATCCGCTGCTGCGCCAGCTCGACCTCGCGGACGTCAACATCGCCGAGGCGGAGCGGCTCACGCTCGGGGCGGGCGACGTCGCCGTCGCGTCGTCGTTTGGCGCGCCGCTCATCGCGGCGCGTGAACGACCCGGTCTGCGAGTCGCCGCGCTGGCCTTCGACGTGCGGCGCTCCGACTTGCCGATGCGGGCGGCCTTCCCGCTCCTCGTGGCGAACGCGCTCGGGTGGCTCGCCGGGAGCGACGCACGCGAGCTCCCGCCCGCGCTCGTGGGAAGTGTCGCGCGCGTGCTGGCGCCGCGCGGCGCCACCCGCGTCGACGTTCGCGACCCCGCCGGCGCGCGCGCCAGCTGGCCCGTCACGGGCGACGTGGCACTCGTGCCCATCCGCCGCTCGGGCTTCTACCGCGTCGGAGACGTCACGCTGGCCGCCAACGCCGCCGACGCCGTCGAGTCGGACACGACGCCCGTGCGCACGCTCGCCCTGGGCGGTCGAACGCTCGCGACGCCCGATCCGCCATTGGGCCACGGCCGACGTCCGCTCGCGACGTGGGCGTTGCTCGTGGCCGCGGCGCTCCTGCTCCTCGAGTGGGTCACGACGCACCGACGGTGGACGGTGTGACCTCCGCGCTCGCCTTCGATCGCCCGGCGTGGCTCCTGCTCGTGCTCGCGACGCCGGCCCTCTTCGTCGTCGCCGCGCGCTCACTCGGCGACTTTTCACGGTCGCAGCTCGCGGCGCAGGCGACGCTGCGCGCGCTCGTGCTCGGCGCGGTCGCGGTGGCGCTCGCCGGTCCGTCGCTGCGCCGGCCCGCGCGCGTCGTGTCGGCGGTGGCGCTGCTCGACGTCTCCGACAGCATGTCGGACGCGGCGCTCGCGCGGGCCGGCGAGGCGGTCTCCGCGCTGCGCGCCGCCGCCGCGCGCGCGGGCGCGCGCTTGCGCCTCGTGCGCTTCGCCGCGACCGCAGAGGAGGTGCGCGCCGATGGCTCCGCGCCTCTCGCACGTTTTCCGCCACCCCTCGGCGCCGCCAGCGATCTCGCCCTCGCGACGAGCATCGGCGCCGGCTTGCTCGACGAGGCCGCTCTCCCGCGCCTCTTGCTCATCTCGGACGGTGAGGCGACGCGCGGCGATCTGCGCGCCGAGGCAGAGCGGCTGGCGGCCCGAGGCGTGCCCCTCTTCGCACTCGCGCTGCCGCCCTCAGAGACCGGCGACGTCGCCGTCGCCGCACTCACGACGGCCGACGACGTTCGGCCCCGCGCGCCCTTCCCCGTCGAGGTTCACCTGCTCGCCGATCGCCCGACCCGCCTGCGCGTGGTCCTCGATGGCGCCGACGGAGCCGTCGTCGACGAACCGGAGCGCACCTTGGACGTCGCAGCGGGCGCGACGGCGGTGGCCTTCGTGGCCCGCGTCACCGAGCCGGGCGTGGCCACGCTGCGCGCCCGATTGCTGCCCGAGCGGCCGGATCGCCACCCGGAGAACGACGAGGGCGTGCTCGCCGTCGCGACGGAACACGAGCCACGCGTGCTCGCGCTCGAGGGAGCGGCCACGGCGGCGACCTCCTTCGCGCACGCCCTCGAGAGCGAGCACATAACCGTCGACGTCCGCCCCGCGCGCGCCCTGCCCGCGCGCCCGGCGCTCGACCGCTACGACCTCGTCGTGCTGTCCGATGTCCCACGCGCCGCGCTCGGCGCCCGCGAGCTCGCGGCCCTGGACGCGTTCGTGCATGAGGGCGGAGGCCTGCTGGTCGCGGGCGGCGCCGACGCCTTCGGCTCGGGCGGCTGGCAGGGCACGCGCCTCGAGCCGCTGCTGCCGGTCCTCCTCGATCTGCCCGAGCGCGAGGACGAGGCCACGCTCGCCCTCGCGCTCGCCATCGATCGCTCGGGATCGATGGCCGGCCCCAAGATGGAGCTCACGAAGGAAGCGGCGCGCGCCACCGTCGAGATGCTCCCGCCGTCCGATCTCGTCGCCATCACGGTCTTCGACAGCCAGGCGGCCCCCATCGTCCACCTGCAGCGCGCCTCGAACCGAGTGCGCATCCTCTCCGACATCGGCCGCATCCAGGCCAGCGGCGGCACCAACATTCTCGCCGGCCTGCGCGAAGCCTTCGACGAGCTCGCGCCCGCGCGCGCGCGCAAGAAGCACATCATTCTGCTCACCGACGGGCAGTCGCCCTACGAGGGCATCCCCGACCTCATCGATGCAGCCGTCGCGCAGCGGATCACGATCTCCGCCATCGGCGTCGGCGACGGCGCCGATCAAAGCCAGCTGCGCATGATCGCGACGCGCGGCGGCGGCCGCTTCCAACAGACGCGCGATCCCGCGAGCCTCCCGCGGATTTTCTCGCGCGAGACCTCGCAGGTGAGCCGGCGCTCGATCGTCGAGGAGCCGACGCCCGTGAAGATCCAGAAGCGCGCCGAGGCCTTCGCCGGCATCCCGCTCGAGCGCGCGCCGCCGCTGGGCGGCTACGCCGTGACGCGCCCCCGCCCGGGCGCCGAGCTGCTCCTTGCGGCCCCGAACGGCGCGCCGCTACTCGCGCGCTGGCAGGTCGGCCTCGGCCAGGTCGCCGCCTGGACGAGCGACGTCGAGCCGCGCTGGTCGGCCGCGTGGATGCGCTGGCCGCCCTTCGCGAAGTTCTGGGCGCAGGTCACGCGCGCGACCATGCGCCGCCGCGCCGCCAACCACTTCCCCCTGCGCGCGACGCTCGACGGCGATCGCGTCACGCTGGCCGTGGACGCCATCGGCCCCGACGATCGTTTCCTCTCGGGGCTCGACGCCCGCGTCGCCGTGACCGCAGTGGCCGCGCGCGGCCCCGCGCCCCCCGAGCGCCGCATCGCCCTCGCCGAGACCGCGCCCGGTCACTACGAGGGAGCCTTCCGCGTCGATTCCCCCTCGGGCGCGCTGCTGTTCCAGGGCGCCCTCAGGCGCGCCGGCGCCCCCGTCGGGGAAGCCACGGGCCGCCTCGCCCTCCCCTTCGCGCCCGAGCTCCGCCCGAGCGTCCCCACCGACGGCGACGACGGAGACGGGCTGCGCGGCCCGGCGCTCCTCGCCGCCGTCGCGGCGCGCACGGGCGGCCGCGTCCTCACGAATCCCGTCGACGTCCTCGATCCTGGCCGCGAGCGCCGCGAAACGCGCCAGCCTCTGCGCACGAAGGTGCTGCTCGCGTCGCTCGCGTTATTTCTCGTCGACGTGCTCCTCCGCCGCGTGCGCTTCGGCGCTCTGCCCGGCCTCGCGCGTCGCGGAAAGGTTTGACTCTCCTCGGGATCTTTGGCATAGCCTGCCTTCACCCAAAACCAATACGGGGCGTGGCGCAGTCTGGTAGCGCGTTCGGTTCGGGACCGAAAGGTCGGAGGTTCAAATCCTCTCGCCCCGACAACTGTAAGTCCGCGGGATCGCTTTCCAGCGGTTCGTGGTCGGAGGGCCGCTGGGTGCCCCTTCGGAGCTTCGGGTAGTAGCCGGGTAGTAAATGGAGCCGCGAGGCGCTCGTCCGAGCGCGTGTCGGCGGGCCGCGGCGGCTCCGATGCGCCGCCCGCCGAGAGAAGGCTTTTGGTCTCTTCTGCGGCCGGAGGACCGAAGCTGAGACGCTCAATTTCTTTCTTGAGGTAGTTGGTCGACAGGTGGCCGTAGACCTCCGTCGTGAGGCGCGGATCCTGGTGGCGCATGATTCGCTGCACCGCCGCCAGGTCGGCGCCGCTCATGAGGAGCAGCGAGGCGGTCGTGTGGCGGAGGTGGTGGAAGCGGATCTTCCGGACCTCACCGACCGGGAAGAGCTTGAACCGGCACTTCGAGCAGCGACGGAGGTTCGCGTCTCGCGCGGCCTCTCGGTGCCCACAGCCCTGGCGCCGACACTTGTGGACGTAGCCGGTAACCAGGCCCGCCCGGCGCATCGCGCGGCGCAGAACCTCCTCGAGCTTCGTGTGCTTCGGCAGCATGCTGCCGTCGTCCGCCGGAAAGACCAGCTCCGACGACGAGGCGGCGATCGCACGCTTCGGCTACGGCCCCTAGTCCTAGTCGAGCACGGCCTCCAGCTCACCGACCGGCAC